>NZ_JAGPXV010001079.1:0-895 GCF_018070405.1 Micromonospora sp. D75 | reverse complement strand
GAACACCTCCAGCAGCGGCCACCGCCGCCCGTCGTCGGCGTGCGCGGAAAGAGTGCCGTCGTCGTCCGGCCGCACGGTCAGGGTCGTGATCGGCACGAGGCGGTCCGGGTCGGCGCCGGGCGCGTCGACGAACCCGAGCTGGGCGTCGGCGGGCCCGTGCAGCCACTCCGCGATCCGGGCGGTGTGCCGGGGCCAGTCCACCGGCGGCAGCAGCCGGACCCGGCCGCCGGGCAGGTCGGCGCGCATCCCGTCGCGCAGCCGCTGCGGGTCCGGGTGCCCGTACGCGAAGAAGTGCGTGTCGAACGCGGCCAGGGCCACGTGCAGCTCGCCGAGCACGACTGTGAAGTCGCCGCGCAGCAGCGCCGCCTCGTCCGGCGCGCACACGTGCACGTCCGGGCTGTGGATGCGGGCGGCGGCCCAGCCGGGCGCGTCGGCGGGGAACGCGGCGGCGACCCGCTCGGTCAGCGCGGCGGCGTCGAACCGCAGCTCCCGGGCGTCGGTGTCGGCGTCGGCCAGGCCGAGCACCGTCGACCACCGGGCCAGGAACTCGGCGGTGACGGCGGCGGCGGGCGGGTCCGCCCCGAACACCACCGCCTGCGCCAGGAACCACAGGTCGGCCACCGGCACGTCCGCGGTGGCCGACTCCGCCGCCAGGTCGCGGTACAGGGCGGCCAGCGCGTCGGCGTACGCCTGCCCGATCGCCGCGGTCAGCCACCGCGCCGACAGCAGCAGCGGTTCCAGCGGCGCGAGCCGTGCCAGCAGCGCGTCACCGAAGCGGACGTCCAGGTCGCGGACCGTCTCCAGGTGGCACAGCGTGCGGCCGGCGTACACCTCGCCGGGCTGCTGCCGCGCCTCCCGGCCGGTCAGTTCCACGAACCGCCGGTCCAGCGCGGAC
>NZ_JAGPXV010001078.1:0-897 GCF_018070405.1 Micromonospora sp. D75 | reverse complement strand
GCGCCGAGGAGGTGCTGACCGGGATGCTCCTCGGCCACGCGCTGCTCGCGGTCGGCGCGGTCGCGGTGCTCGTCGCCACCGGCCGGACCGCCGGGCTGCTGCTCGCCGCCGTCGCCTGCGGGGTGCTGCTGCTGCGCTCCCGGCTGTTCGTCGCGGTACGCCACCGGGTGCCCGCCGTCGTCGCCGGGCTGGCCGGGTACGCCCTGCTCGGCGCGGTGCTGGCCGAACGCGCCGGTCCGGCCGGCCGGTTCGCGCTGGCCGTGGGCGGGCTGGCGCTGGCCCTGGCCGCGGTCACCGCGGGCGCCACGTACGCCCGGCGACCCGTCTCCCCGTACCTCGGCCGGCTGGCCGACCTGACCGACACCGCGCTGGTGGTCGCGGTCGTGCCGGTGGCCTGCGCGGTGCTGGGCCTCTACGACCGGGCCCGCGACCTGCTCGCCTGAACACGCGGAGGCCCGGGTCGCGAAGCGCGACCCGGGCCTCCGGCGAAAGCGTGAGCGTCAGTGCAGCGTCTCGCCGCGCTCCTCGGCCTCCTTGGCGCGCCGGTACGAGGCGGCGATCTCCGCCTCGGCCTCGACCCGGCCCACCCAGGTCGCGCCCTCGACCGACTTGCCCGGCTCCAGGTCCTTGTAGACCTCGAAGAAGTGCTGGATCTCCAGCCGGTCGAACTCGCCCAGGTGGTGGATGTCGCGCAGGTGCTCCTGGCGCGGGTCCTCGTAGGGCACGCAGAGGACCTTGTCGTCGCCGCCCTTCTCGTCCGTCATCCGGAACATGCCGATGGTCCGGCAGCGGATCAGGCAGCCGGGGAAGGTCGGCTCGGGCACCAGCACCAGCGCGTCCAGCGGGTCGCCGTCCTCGCCGAGGGTGCCCTCGATGAAGCCGTAGTCGGCCGGGTAC
>NZ_JAGPXV010001077.1:0-897 GCF_018070405.1 Micromonospora sp. D75 | reverse complement strand
GGACCAGGCCCAGCGGAAGCTCGCCCCCGGCGCCGAAGGCGCGGCCGGCGATCATCTGCACCAGCGCGGGAGCGGTGAGGCTGTCCGGGCCCCGGCCCACGAGCATCGACCACAACGGCGACTGGGCGTGTGCCAGCCAGGTCGGCAACGCGGTCACGGCCAGCATCGGCAGCGCCGGCAGCAGCAGCGTACGGCCGGCGCCGCCGCCGGAACGCCACCGCTCGTGCTGGCCCCGGAACAGCAGCGTGAACGCGAACAGCGCGGGCACCGACAGCCAGGTCGGCGGCACCAGGCCGAGGAACAGGCCCAGCTGTTCGCGCTCCATCGTGCGTTCGAAATTGGCGATGGCCAGTGGGCCGGCGCCGACGAACAACCACGGCGCGAACGGCACCAGCAGCAGCTCGCTCCAGCGCCCCAGCGGGCGCAGCGCGCCGATCCCGAACCCGGCCAGCGCCGCGACCGTCACCGCGACGAGTGTGGACAGCAGCGGCGGCACCCAGGTGTTGGCGAACAGGTTCGCCGTCTCGACCCCCTTGGGCAGGGGCCCGGTGTCGGCGGAGAAGTTCCGCAGCCACGGCAGCGACGCCCAGACGGTCACGCCGAGGACGACGACGAGCGCGACAGCGGTCAGCCCGACGAGCAGCGGCCGGCGGCCGGTGAAGGACTCCGCCTCCCGGACGGCCGGGCCGTCCCGCCAGCCGTCGAACTCGATGCGCAGCCGGGTGGCCAGGATGAGCGCCACCGCGGCCATCCCGAGCAGCCCGAGCAGCACCAGCAGCAGCGTCGACGTGGCGGACCCGACACCGAAGCGCATCGTCCGGAAGGTGGTCTGCACGGCGGTGAACACCGGCGTCGCAGTGGATTCGCCGCGCGGCCCGCCGCCGGTCAGGATCACCG
>NZ_JAGPXV010001076.1:0-903 GCF_018070405.1 Micromonospora sp. D75 | reverse complement strand
GTGATCGACGTGCCCGCGCTGCGGGCGGCGACCTCCGGCGGCCCCGTGCCGGCCGTGCTGCGCACCCTGATCGGCGTGACCGGCACCCGCCGCCAGGTGGGGCAGGGCGGTGGCGGCTGGGCCGACCGGCTCGCCGGGCTCACCGAGGACGAGGGCCGCGCCCAGATCGACGTGCTGGTACGGGGTCTAGTCGCGCAGGTGTTGGGGCACGGTGGTGCGGAGTCGGTGCCGGCGGACCGGGCGTTCCGGGAGCTGGGCTTCGACTCGCTCACGGCGGTGGACCTGCGTAACCGGTTGAACGCGGCCACCGGGCTGCGGCTGGCGTCGACGCTGGTGTTCGACTATCCGACCCCGGCCGTGCTCGCCGAGCACCTGTGGTCGGAGCTGGCCGGCGTGCGTCAGTCGACCGCCGGACCGGTCGCCGGCACGGTCGTCGGCGCCGACGAGCCGATCGCGATCGTGGGCATGGCCTGCCGTTACCCGGGCGGGGTGGAATCCCCCGACGAACTGTGGGAGTTGCTGGCCGGCGGCGGTGAGGGGATAGGGGAGTTCCCGGCGGATCGCGGTTGGGATCTGGAGTCGTTGTTCGATCCGGATCCGGGGCGTAGCGGTACGTCGTATACGCGGCGTGGTGGTTTCCTGTACGGCGCGGCAGAGTTCGACCCCGGTTTCTTCGGTATTTCGCCGCGTGAGGCGCTCGCGATGGATCCGCAGCAGCGGTTGCTGCTGGAGGCGTCGTGGGAGTCGTTCGAGTCGGCGGGGCTGGACCCGCAGCGGTTGCGGGGCAGCCGGACGGGTGTGTTCGCCGGTGTCATGTACCACGACTACGCCTCCCGGCTCATGGACCTGCCGACCGAGGTGGAGGGCTACGTCGGGACCGGCACCTCCGGCAGCGTGCTGTCC
>NZ_JAGPXV010001075.1:0-912 GCF_018070405.1 Micromonospora sp. D75 | reverse complement strand
GCCCGGGTCAGGCCCAGCCGGCCGTCGGCGGCCAGGCGGTCGAACAGGTCGTTCTCCGCCGCGCCCTTCTCCCGCATGGCCAGCGCCACGGCGACCGCGTGCTCCTTGATCACCTCGTGCGCGACCTCCCGGCCGACACCCCGGCGTACGGCTGCCACCAGGATCTTCGTGGTGGCGAGGAACGGCAGGAAGCGCTCCAGCTCCCGGTTGATCACCGCTGGGTACGGACCGAACTCGTCCAGCACGGTGAGGAACGTCTGGAACAGCCCGTCGGCAGCGAAGAACGCATCAGGCAGCGCCACCCGGCGTACCACCGAGCAGGAGACGTCCCCCTCGTTCCACTGGTCACCGGCCAGCTCGCCGACCATCGACAGGTAACCCCGGATGATCACCGCGAAGCCGTTCACCCGCTCCGACGAGCGCGTGTTCATCTTGTGCGGCATGGCGCTGGACCCGACCTGGCCCGGCTTGAAGCCCTCGGTGACCAGCTCCTGGCCCACCATCAGCCGGATCGTGGTGGCCAGCGACGACGGCGCGGCGGCCACCTGGGCCAGCGCGGAGAGCACGTCGAAGTCCAGCGAACGCGGGTAGACCTGGCCGACGCTGTCCAGCATCCGGCTGAAGCCCAGGTGCCCGGCCACCCGCTGCTCCAGCTCGGCCACCTTCCCGGCGTCGCCGTCGAACAGGTCGAGCTGGTCGGCGGCGGTGCCCACCGGCCCCTTGATCCCCCGCAGCGGGTAGCGGCCGATCAGGTCCTCCAGCCGCTCGTACGCGATCAGCAGCTCCTCCGCGGCGGACGCGAAGCGCTTGCCGAGCGTGGTGGCCTGCGCGGCGACGTTGTGCGTCCGGCCGGTCATCACCAGCGCCGAGTACTCGCCCGCGTGCCAGCCCAGCCGGGCCAGCGAGGCGACC
>NZ_JAGPXV010001074.1:0-912 GCF_018070405.1 Micromonospora sp. D75 | reverse complement strand
GGCATTGAGCGCGACGGCCGCGACGGCCCGCTCGTCCACCTCGACGGCCCGGACGTCGGCCGCGCCGGCGCGGGCGGCGGCGATGGCGACCAGGCCGGAGCCGGAGGCCAGGTCGAGTACCCGGCGGCCGGCGACCACCTCGGGGTGGTCGGTGACGTAGCGGGCCAGGCCCTGCCCGCCGGCCCAGGCGAACGCCCAGAACGGCGGCGGCTGGGCGCTGCGGAACTCGCCCTCGGTCAGCTCCCACAGGCCGATCGGCTCGTCGGCCTGGAGCAGGCGCACCTCGGGGACGAACGCCACCGGGGCGAGGCGGGCGTGCAGTCGGACGAACGCGGCGGACAGCTCGGACACCGGAGAATTGTGTCCCACCCGCCGCTCGGGACCGATCCCGGGCGTGTCGCGGTAGCGTGGTGACCGGTTCACCACTGTCGGTGAAATGGCCTCCGTGTTGTGGCGTTGGATGCGAACACGCCCGTCTACCGGCGTGCCCGGCGCGCTCCTAGCGTTGCCTGTGGACACGACCGAGGGTGAGGAGGCGTGGTGAGCGGGTGGCGGCACGCGCTACGGATCGGACTGGTGCTGACCTTCGTGGCCGGGACCGGGTACGGGGGAGCCCTGCCCGCGCGGGCGGCGGCGGCCTTCTCCACCGAGTTGAGCGGTCTGCCGGACGAGTTCACCGCCGGGAACCGGGTGGAGACGTTGTCCGCCGTGGTCTCCCGCTCCGACGGGGGCGGCTGTGTCAAGGTGCGCTGGTCGATGCTGGTGCGGGTGCAGGGTCTGCGGCTGGACCAGCTCAAGGTCGACCGGGTGGAGGACAGCGGGTCGTTCCCGCTGGAGATCCGCACCGAGGGAGACACCGCACGGCTCACCGACCGGCAACTCGACCCGGGTGTGCTCTGCCCGGGCCGGACC
>NZ_JAGPXV010001073.1:0-914 GCF_018070405.1 Micromonospora sp. D75 | reverse complement strand
ATGCGCAAGGGCTTCCTCACCTTCGCGGCCGTCGGTCTCCTCGCGACCGGCAGCATGGCCGCCTGCGGTGACAACGGCGGTTCTTCCGACGAGGCCGGCGGCTCCAACGCCAAGAAGCCGAAGATCGGCGTGATCCTGCCGGACAGCAAGTCCTCCGCCCGCTGGGAGGGCGCGGACCGCAAGTACCTCAAGGCGGCGTTCGACGCGGCCGGCGTCGACTCCGACATCCAGAACGCGCAGAACGACAAGACCGCGTTCCAGACCATCGCCGACCAGATGATCACCAGCGGCGTCAACGTCCTGATGATCGTCAACCTGGACTCCGGCACCGGCAAGGCCGTGCTCGACAAGGCCAAGTCGCAGGGCGTCGCGACCATCGACTACGACCGGCTGACCCTGGGCGGCTCCGCCCAGTACTACGTCAGCTTCGACAACGAGGCCGTCGGCAAGCTCCAGGGCGAGGGCCTGAGCAAGTGCCTGACCGACAAGGGCGTCAAGAACCCGTCGATCGCGTACCTCAACGGCTCGCCGACCGACAACAACGCCACCCTGTTCAAGAACGGGTACGACTCGGTGCTCAAGCCGAAGTTCGACTCGAAGGAGTACACCAAGGTCGCCGACGACCCGGTGCCGGCCTGGGACAACGCGCAGGCCGCCACGATCTTCGAGCAGCAGATGACCAAGGCCGGCGGCAAGATCGACGGCGTGCTCGCCGCCAACGACGGTCTCGGCAACGCGGCCATCTCGGTGCTGAAGAAGAACAAGCTCAACGGCAAGGTCCCGGTGACCGGTCAGGACGCCACCAAGGAGGGCCTGCAGAACATCCTCGCCGGTGACCAGTGCATGACCGTCTACAAGGCGGTCAAGAAGGAGGCGGACGCCGCCGCCGAGCTGGCCATCGCGCTCGCCAAGGG
>NZ_JAGPXV010001072.1:0-915 GCF_018070405.1 Micromonospora sp. D75 | reverse complement strand
ACGCCCTGGCCGGGCTGCCCGGCGGGCAGCGGGACGAGATGCTCCCGCCCGTGGGCGTCGCCCTCAACGGCGGCTGCTGGCAGCACTGGCGGGCGACCGACAACAACGACCCGAACGCCGCCCGGTCCTGGGCCCAGCGCGCGCTGCGCGAGGTCGAACTCGAACTGTCCCGCGAGGTGTCCCGCCGCTTCGAGGTGATCCGTCTCTCGCTGACCGGGGTGCTCGCCGATGCTGTCGACCACGGCATCCTGCTTGCCTGACCACGGCGCGGGCACACCGCGACCCGGGCTCGCGTACGCGGCCCGGGCGGGTGACGACGGCCGCCGCGGCGTTCCGGTTCATCGGTTCCCCGGATCCGGTGGCACGATGGGGGGCATGGCGGCTCCACAGGTTGCGCCGGTCGAGACGCCGGACACCGAAGAGGTGCCGGTCTCCGACCGGCCGTGGGTGACCATCGTCTGGGACGATCCGGTCAACCTGATGACGTATGTGACCTGGGTGTTCCAGAAGCTCTTCGGATACAGCCGGGAGAAGGCGGAGCGGCTCATGCTGGACGTGCACCACAAGGGCAAGGCCGTGGTGTCCACCGGCGCCCGGGAACGGATGGAGCACGACGCGGCGCAGCTGCACGCGTACGGTCTCTGGGCGACGGTGGAGAGGTCATGAGCATGTTCCGCCGCCGGGGCGACCACTACGTGGCGACGTTCGCCGTCGACGAGGTCCGGGTGCTGCGCAAGGTCGCCGCCGAGGTGGTCGGGCTGCTGACCGACGGCTTCGACCACGGTGACCCGGTGGTCGGCCGGCTCTTCCCCGACGTCTACCCGGACGACGACGCCGGCACCGCCGAGTTCCGCCGCTACACCGAGGGCGATCTGAAGACCGGGAAGATCGACCAGGCGGGCGCGATCCTCGCCG
>NZ_JAGPXV010001071.1:0-924 GCF_018070405.1 Micromonospora sp. D75 | reverse complement strand
CGCGTCGGCGAGCGGCTGCGGCGCGGCGTCGAGGCGCTCGGTCACCCGCTGGTACGCGAGGTGCGCGGCGCCGGGCTGCTGCTCGGCATCGTGCTCGACCAGCCGGTCTCCGCCGCCGCGGCGGCAGCGCTGCGCGACGCGGGTTTCCTGGTGAACCCGGTGCAGCCGGACGTGATCCGGCTCGCCCCGCCGCTGATCCTCACCGTGGCGCAGGCCGACGCCTTCGTCGCCGCGCTGCCCGCCGCGCTGCCCGCCGCCGCGCCGCACCCTTCCACCGACGCCGCAGCGACCGCCGACGACGCCGCGTCCGACGCCACGACCCCGACGGAGGCTCCCGCATGATCCGCCACTTCCTGCGCGACGACGACCTCACGCCCGCCGAGCAGGCCGCCGTGCTCGACCTCGCCGCCCGGATGAAGACCGACCGGTACGGCCACCAGCCGCTGGCCGGACCGAAGTCGGTGGCGGTGCTGTTCGACAAGCAGAGCCTGCGGACCCGGATCTCGTTCGACGTGGGCATCGCCGAACTGGGCGGGCATCCGCTGGTGGTGGACACCCAGGTCACCCACTTCGGCCGCGGCGAGACGCTCGCCGACGCCGGCCGGGTGCTGTCCCGCTACGTCGCCGCGATCGTGCTGCGCACCCACGGCGACGACCGGATCGCCGAGGTCGCCGAGCACGCCACGGTGCCGGTGGTCAACGCGCTCACCGACACGTACCACCCCTGCCAGATGCTGGCCGACCTGCTCACCGTGCGCGAGCGCTTCGGCGGCACCGCCGGGCGGATCCTCGCGTACGTGGGCGACGCGGCGAACAACATGGCCCACTCGTACCTGCTGGCCGGCGCGACCGCCGGGATGCACGTGCGGATCGCCGGCCCGGCCGGGTTTCAGCCGGACCCGGAGATCGTGGCCCGCGCGGAGA
>NZ_JAGPXV010000108.1:0-12310 GCF_018070405.1 Micromonospora sp. D75 | reverse complement strand
GAACTGGTCGGCCTCCGGCGTGCGGAAGTCGACCTGGGTGAACGCCACCTGGAACGCGGGCTCGTCCTGCCCGTCGGCGAGCACCTGCAGGCGCAGCGGCACGTGCTCCTTCGCGTCCAGCGCGATCCGGACCTGGTGGACCAGGGACGCCTTGTCGCGCGGCGTGAGCACCAGCTCGTACGCGTCCCGCCCGGCCACTGTGGCGGTGCGGCCGACGGTGACTGCCGTGGTCGGGTCGATCGCCTCCAGCGCCCGGTCCGCGGCGTCGGCCGGGGTGGCCGGCACGGTGGCCCGGTCCGGCGCGTCGGCCGGCAGCACCCGGTGCGTGGCGGTGTTCTCCCGGCTGTTCCAGGTCCAGACGTCGCGGCCGTTGCGCAGGATGTCCTGCTCGCCGAGCGTGTCGACCAGCGCGAGCCGCTGCCGGTCCTCGCCGCCGTACCAGACGCGCAGCGTGTGCGTACCGGAGACCAGGCCGGCCAGGTCGTTGCCGGCGGCCCGGCCGGCGAGCGCGGCGATCGGCGGCAGGCCGAGGTCGGCGCGCTGCACCACGGTGCCGGAGAGCCCGTCCAGGCGGGACGTGCGCAGGTCTTCCAGGAGCTGGGCGGCGCTGCGCGGCGGCAGCGCCGGGTCGGCGCCGGCGGCGAACGTGCTGACGGCGGCGCCACCGCCGATCACGGCGACCCCCGCGGTCACCGGGACCAGCCAGCGCAGCACGGCGCGGTTCTTCATCACGGACATAGTGTGCACCTCCTGCGCACCATGCTGCGCGAGCGTCGCTGTGACCACGCTGAGGAGATCCCCTACGGGTGACCCCATGGTGGCACCCTGGACCGGTGCGGTTGCTGGTGGTGGAGGACGAGACGCGGCTCGCGGCGGCGCTGCGCCGTGGTCTGTCGGCGGAGGGTTTCGCGGTGGACGTGGCGGCGACCGGCCCGGCCGGGCTGGACGCGGCGCGGCACGGCGAGTACGACGCGATGATCCTCGACGTGATGCTGCCCGGCCTGTCCGGTTACGAGGTGGTGCGCCGGCTGCGCGCCGAGCAGCGCTGGCTGCCGGTGCTGATGCTGTCGGCCAAGGACGGCGAGTACGACCAGGCCGACGGCCTGGACTGCGGCGCCGACGACTACCTGACCAAGCCCTTCTCGTACGTGGTGCTGCTGGCCCGGCTGCGGGCGCTGCTGCGTCGCGGCGCGCCCCGCCGGCCGACCGTGCTCACCGTCGGCGACCTGCGCCTCGATCCGGCCCGCCGCCGGGTCACCCGGGCCGACGCCGAGGTGGTGCTGACCAGTCGCGAGTACGCGCTGCTGGACTATCTGATGCGCCGCCCCGGCGAGGTGGTCTCCAAGACCGAGCTGCTGGACCACGTCTGGGACGCCTCGGTCGACACCGCCCCGAACGCGGTGGAGGTCTACGTCGGCTACCTGCGCCGCAAGATCGGCCGGGAACGGCTGGAGACGGTACGCGGCGCGGGCTACCGGCTGGCCACGTGAGCTGGGTACGCGGGCCGCTGCCGCGCCTCGGCCTGCGGGCCCGGCTGCTCGCGCTGGGTGTGCTGGGGCTGGCGGTCGGGTTCGCGTTCGGCGGGACGCTGCTGGTCGGCGCGCTGGGCTGGACGCTGCAGCGCTCGGTGGACGAGGAGGCGCTGCGTACCGCCGACGCGGTGGCGCTGCTCACCGCCGAGGACGCGCTGCCGGACCCGCTGCCGGTGGCCGGCGGGCAGTTGCGGGTGCAGGTGGTCGACGTTCAGGGCCGGATCCGGGCCGCCTCGATCGACGCGGACCGCCTGGTGCCGATGCTCGGCCCGGACGAGCTGCGGCCCGGGCAGCGGCAGCGGCTGGTGGTGGACGGGCGGCGCGCCGGCATGCCCGGCCCGGTCCGGGTGGTCACGGTGCCGGCCGGCACGCCGCAGGAGCCGCGTACGGTGCTGGTCGCCAAGTCGCTCACCGACGTGCGGCACAGCCTGCGCGTGGTCCGCAACCTGCTGCTGGTGGGCTTCCCGCTGCTGGTTGCCGGGCTGGGCGTGGTGGCCTGGCGGGTGGTGGGCGCGACGCTGCGACCGGTCGAGCAGTTGCGCAGCGGCGCCGCCGAGATCACCGGCCGGGCCGGGGCGGAGCGGCTGCCCGTACCGGCCGGGCAGGACGAGATCCACCGGCTCGCGGTCACGCTCAACGACATGCTGGACCGGCTGGCCGCGTCCCGGGACCGGCAGCGGGCGTTCGTCGCCGACGCCGCGCACGAGCTGCGCAGCCCGCTGACGAACATGCGTACCGAGCTGGAGGTGGCGCGGCGTCTCGGTGACGACACCGACTGGCCGGCGGTCGCCGACGACCTGCTCGCCGACACCGAGCGGCTCAGCCGCCTGGTGGACGACCTGCTGCTGCTGGCCCGGCTGGACGAGCAGGACGCCCGGCCGGCGCCGGTGGGCCCGGTGGAGCTGGGCGAGCTGGCGCGCGCGGTGGCGGCCCGCTACCCGTCGCCGCCGCTGCGGCTGACGCTCCCGGACGGGCCGCTGTGGGTCGAGGGGGACGCGGGGGAGTTGCGCCGGGTGCTGGTGAACCTGGTGGACAACGCGCTGCGGCACGCGCGTACCGGCGTGGAGCTGGCCGTGAGCGGGCCGGACGGGGCGTACCACCTGGTCACGGTGACCGACGACGGGCCGGGCGTCCCGGCGGCGGACAGGGAGCGGGTGTTCGCCCGGTTCACCCGGCTGGACGACGCGCGGGCCCGCGACGCGGGCGGCGCGGGCCTGGGCCTGGCGATCGTGCGTGAGCTGGTGCGCCGGGCCGGCGGCGCGGTGGAGCTGGCCGACGCGACGCCCGGCGCCGCCGCGCCGGGGCTGCGCGCGACGGTACGGCTGCCCGCGCTGGCCGAGCCGGACGCGGAGTGAGCGGTCAGCGGCGGCGTGTGGTGCAGACCGGGCCGGTGCGGGCGTCGGTGTCGGTGGACCAGACGAGCGCGACGGTGAAGCAGTAGTCGGTGGTGCGGTCGAGCCCGTAGGCGATGTAGTCGGCCGACCCGGCGGGCAGCGTGGCGAACGTGCCCTGCGGCTGCCCGGCACGGCCGCCGGCGACCACCACCGGTCCTTCCGCGCCCGGCGGGTACGTCCAGCTCAGCACGATGCTGTCGCGGCGGTCGGTGAGCGTGAAGCTGCCGGGCGGGGTGCCGGGCTTGGCGGCGGCGGGAGTGGACGGCGCGGGACCGGCGGAGGTGGGCGGAGGCGCGCTGGACGCCGGTGCGCCGGTGGCCGGTGGCGGGGTGTCGCGGCGGTCGTCCACCCGGGACACCCCGGCGATCACCGCGATGGTGCCGAGCAGCAGCGCCACCACCACGCCGAGCACCACGAGCGGCAGCCAGGGCAGTGTGCGCCGTTCGGCGGCCGGTGGCCGGGGCACGTGCACCGGCAGGTAGCGCGACGGCGGCTCGGGCGGGGCCGGTGGCACCCGGCGTACGCCGTCCGGCTCGTCGCCGGTGAGCCCGACCACAGTGGGCGGCAGCGGGTCCGCGCCGGGGCGCCACAGCTGGTCGGCCGGCTCGTCGGGCGGCCACGGGTAGTCGTCGAGCGCGTCGGCGTCGGCGTCGGGCGCGGTACGCGGCGTCGGCACGTGCGCGGTCTCGGCGGCCCGGCCGGGCGGGTGGTAGAGCGGCGTCTCGACCGGCTCGTCCAGCGCGGGCGGGCTGTACGGCGGCAGGTCGTGCGGCCCTTCGTCCTGCGGGGGGACCCGCGCGGCGGGCACCACCGGCGTGGTGCGGGCGGGCGGCGGCTCGGGAGCGGGCGCGGGCGGGGGCGCGGGGCAGACGTGGTCCGGGTCGGCGGCGGCGCGGGCCAGCCCGGCCACCTGGGCGGCGAGCGGGTCGTCGGGGTCCAGGTGCAGGCGGCACAGCTCCTCGGCGAGCGTCAGGTGCTCGTGCGCGTCGGCGTACCGGCCGCAGTCGCGTTCCATCGCGCCGAGCTTCGCCAGCATCTTGATGCCGCTGGGGTGGCCGTCGCCGTAGACCTCCCGGTGCAGCTCCCAGGCGTCCTGCAACCGGTCGCGCGCCACCTCGCACTGGCCGCGCGCGTACTCCACGGTGGCCAGGTCGGCGTGCGCGGCGAGCACCCGCTGCGATTCCGGGCCGTCGCGGGCGGTCAGCTCGATGATGACGTCGGAGTAGAGCCGGGCGGCCCGGGCGTCGCTGCCGACCCGGTGCAGCACCGCGGCGAGCGTCGCGGCGGCGGTGACTGTGCGCTCGTCGGAGCGGCCGAACAGCCGGGTGGCGGCCGCGTACGCGAACGCGGCCCAGCCGCGGGCGGAGTGCGGCTCGCCGAGCGCGACGAGCACCCGGGCCTGGAGTCCGGCCGCCTCGGCCAGCTCGGGGGAGGCGTTGTCGGGGCGGGGATCGGCGTCGCTGAGCGCGTCGGCGAGCAGCCGCTCCGCGCCGGTGAGGTCGCCTTCGGACACCAGTTGGTGCGCCTGGACGGTCAGGTCAGCGAAGCCGGAGGACACGCCCCATCGTGCTCGTCCGGCGACGGTATGTACAAGACCCGGAGTGGATCAGTTTGGTCCCGAATCCGTCAAGTGTTCGGCGAGCGTCTCGCTGATCCGGCGTAGCTGGTCGACCTGGGCCGGGCTGAGCGCGTCGAACAGGTGCCGGCGTACCCCCTCGACGTGGCCGGGCGCGGCGGCGGCCAGGGTGGCGAAGCCGGTGTCGGTGAGCACGGCGATCTGCCCGCGCCGGTCGGTGGGGCAGTCCTCGCGGCGGATCCAGCCGGACGCCTCCAGCCGGGCGGCGGCGTGCGAGAGCCGGCTGCGCGAGGAGCCGGTGAGCTCGGCCAGCTCGCTCATCCGCAGCCGCCGGTCCGGGGCCTCGGAGAGGCGGACCAGGATCTCGTAGTACGCGTGCGGCATGCCCGCGTCGCGTTGCAGCTCGCGGTCGAGCGCGTCCATCAGCGCCCGGGAGGCGGTCAGGAAGGCGCGCCAGGTCCGCTGCTCGTCGGGGTCCAGCCACCGGGTCATGACGCCCATCATAGCGCCGATAGTTGAACGCTCAACAAAACCGGGGTACGGTCGGTGGCATGGGCATCCACCGACTCAACCACGCCGTCCTCTACGTCAGTGACCTGGAGCGCAGCGTCGCCTTCTACCGCGACGTGCTGGGCTTCCGGCGGGTCCCGATGACGCCCGAGGGCTTCCGCGGCGCCGCGTTCCTCCAGGCGCCCGACTCCACCAACGACCACGACCTCGGGCTGTTCGAGATCGGCGCGGCGGCCGGGGCGTCCCAGGCCGGCCGGGCCACCGTCGGCCTCTACCACCTGGCCTGGGAGCTGGACACGCTCGACGAGCTGGGCGCCACCGCCGAGCGGCTGGCCGCCGCCGGGGCGCTGGTCGGCGCGTCCGACCACGGCACCACCAAGAGCCTCTACGGCCGCGACCCGGACGGGCTGGAGTTCGAGATCGTCTGGATCGTCCCGGCCGAGCTGCTCGACGACGCCGCGCTGGCCGCGCGTACCCGCATCGGGCGGCTCGACCTGGACCGCGAGCGGCAGCGCTACGGCGGGCAGACCCGCGGCGGCGTGGGCATCTCCGTCCCGGTCTGAGCGGGGTTCACGGCCGGTCCCGCCGCGCCGTGCGGTAGAAACGGCACCATGTCGACCGACGCCGTCCTGCGCGAGCTGCTCGTCCGCCAGCTCGACCACTGGCTCCCCGCCGCGCTGCACCGGGCGCGGCGGGCCACGCTCGCGCTCGCGTACGCCGGGGGTGACGCCACCGGGGCGGAGGAGGCGTTGCGGGTGGTGGCCGAGTTCGCCGACCGGCTGCGCGGGCGGCGGCTGACCGTGCTGGTGGTGGCCGACGACGGCACCGACCTGGCGACGCGGCTCGGCGCCGCCGAGGCCGCGCTGCCGGCCGACGTCGCCGTGCACCTGGTGCCCGGCGGGCCGGACCGGCTGCCGGTGGCGCTCAAGGCCGCGGGCGCGGCCGGCGCGCCGCTGCTCACCGTGGCCGACGGCGCCGACCCGGACCCGGCCCTGCTCGCCGCCGCCGCGTCCGGCCGCCCGGCCGAGCTGCTGCTGGTCACCGTGCCCGGCCGGTCGCTGCGCCCGGCGCTGAGCGCCGCCGGGTTCCCGCTCGCCACCGAGGTCGAGCTGGTGCCCGACGGGGACGCCCCGGCGCGGCTGCTCGGCTACGCCACCGGCTCCGACAGGGGGCTGGAGACGGTCAAGGAGGCGCTCTGGGCGGTCGACGAGTACGCCGGGGTGCGCTACCGCGACCCGGCCGACCCGCAGGGGCGGCTGCTCGACATCTCGCTCGAACCCGAGCCCGGCCCGCTGCGCCGGGAACTGCTGGCCGAGCTGGCCCGCTCCGGTCCGCGTACGGTCACCGAGCTGCGCCGCTTCGCCACCACGGCGACCGTCTACCGGGCCGCCGACGCCAACCGGGCGCTGGCCTCGCTGCTCGCCTCCGGCGCGGCGACCCGCGATCCCGAGCACGGCCGGCTCGGCGGGGACGTGCTGATCAGCGCTGTCCCGAACGCTGGGTCATCTGCTTGACCACTATCGAGGCTCCGGTGGCGACCACACCGATGCTGAACACCATCTGCGCGCACACCGCGATGCGGGCGATCTGGCCCTGGGCGTGTACGTCGCCGTAGCCGACAGTGGTGAGGGTGGCCAGCGCGAAGTAGAGCGCGTCGACCCGGGTGCGCAGGCCGACGAACTCGCCGGGCCGGGTGTTCGCCACCACGTAGTCGCCGAGCGCGAAGACCAGCAGTCCGGCGATCAGCGCGACCGCGAGCCGGGTGAGCGCCCGGTCCTCGTCCCGGCCGGTCGGCTGGTCCTTGACGAGCTGGCGGCGGACCTGACCGGTGACCAGGAACGCGATCACGGCCACCAGGATCGCCGTGCCGATCGAGCGCAGGGCCAGCCGCAGGCCGTTCGGGTCGGCCTCGACCGGCACGAGGAAGTAGCCGACCAGCATGAGCGCGCAGGCCGCCACGGCCCGCCGTCGTATCCGCCGCAGGGACAGGTCCGTCATGCGGCGATTCTCCGGTCACGGGGACGCCGTGGCGGGCGGAACCGCGAACCCGGCCCGCAGACGACGAGCGGGGTGCCGGCACGTCGCCGGCACCCCGCTCGTCGCCTGGGAAGGTCAGGCCTTGTCCTGCTTCCACGACAGTGGCCCCGGAAGGTCCACGCGGTGGGCGCGGGTGTTCGAGTTCCAGGACCAGCGGCCGATCTTGATGCTCCACGACGAGAAGCCGTTCTGGGTGAAGTGGAGGATCAGCGGCCCGTACTTCTTACGCTTGCGGAACTGGACGCCCATCGGGGGTGCCTCCTTCGTCTCCCTGCCTCTGCAGTCGTCTGCGTGCCTTCGCGGCATCGAACATGCCCGGATCGACGATTCGCGAAACCCTGCCCGGTCCGCTCTGGACGGTGGGACTGCCGCCCGGCAAAATCTCTATCCAACGGGTAGGTGTTAAGGAGTCGTAAATGCTGGTGGAGGCGGGTCGTAACAAAGCCAGCGATGAAAGTCTCACTGTCTGGAAGGGCGTTGACCGGCGTGGAGAACGGTCGGCAGCATGAGGGCATGTCGCAGCGGAACGAGCTTCTCCTCACCGCTCGCGTGCACGTCGACCTGGTCCGGCACGCGAGCGCGCTCTGTTGAGCCGAGCGCTCGTCGTTCCCTCTCCGCCCGTCCGTTCCCGCAGCCGGCGCACCGTGGCCCGGCGCGGCACGGCGTGCTCCCCGGCCCCGCGCGGGCCCCCTCCACCGCATCGTGGACAGATCAGGAGACTCCGCCATGCCCTCGACCCGATCACCGCGGCGTGCCCTCACCGCCGCCGTCGCCCTGCTCGCCCTCACCACCACCGCCACCGCGTGCGGCGCCGACACCGCCGCCGGCGCACAGACCAAGGAACTGCGCTACCAGGGTTCGGTGGGCCAGGTGACCCTCCCCGAACTCGCCGCCGACCTCGGCTACCTCGGTGACGTCAAACTCAACTGGATCGGCAACGTCACCGGCGGCCCGGCCGACATCCAGGCCACCGCCACCGGCCAGAGCGACTTCGGTGGCGCGTTCAACGGCGCGATCGTCAAGCTCCAGGCCGCCAACGCCCCGATCACCGCGGTGGTCAGCTACTACGGCTCCGACGCACAGACGTTCCAGGGCTACTACGTGCTCGACGGCAGCCCGATCCGCGGCCCGCGCGACCTGATCGGCAAGCGGGTCGGCATGAACACGCTCGGCGCGCACGCCGAGGCCGTCCTGCGCACCTGGCTGGCCCGCGGCGGCCTCACCGCCGCCGAGATCGCCACTGTCGAGCTGGTCGCGCTGCCGCCGGTCAACACCGAACAGTCGCTGCGCGCCCGGCAGATCGACGTCGCCGTGCTCGGCGGCGTGGTCCGCGACAAGGCGGTCGCGAACGGCGGCATCCGCACCGTCTTCACCGACTACGAACTCCTCGGCGCGTTCAGCGCCGGCAGCTACGTCTTCCGCGACGACTTCCTCACCCGTAACCCGGACACCGTCCGGACGTTCGTCACCGCGGTGGGCAAGGCGATCGAGTGGGCGCGCACCCAGCCGCGCGAGACCGTGGTGGCCCGGCTCAAGGCGATCATCGCCAAGCGCGGACGCAACGAGGACACCACGCTCGTGGAGTACTGGAAGTCCAGCGGCGTCGCCGAACCCGGCGGCCTCATCACCGACCGGGAGTTCGCCACCTGGATCGACTGGCTGGCCGACACCGGCGAACTCAAGGGCGAGCGGCCGAAACCGTCCGACCTCTACACCAACCGGTTCAACGCCGCCGCGACCCCCGGTGGTGGCGCGTGAGCACCGACAAGATCCTCTTCGACCGGGTGCGCAAGGTCTTCCCGGGCCGGCGTGGCAGCGGCGGCGCGGTCACCGCGCTCGACGACCTCACCCTCGGGGTACGCCCCGGCGAGTTCCTCGTCGTCGTCGGCCCCAGCGGCTGCGGCAAGTCCACCCTGCTCGACCTGCTCGGCGGGCTGGCCACCCCGACCGCCGGGCAGGTGCTCGTGGACGGCCGCCCGGTCACCGGGCCCGGCCTGGACCGGGGCATCGTCTTCCAGCAGTACGCGCTGCTGCCCTGGCGCACCGCCGCCGGCAACGTCGCGTTCGGACTGGAGGCCAAGGGCCTGCCCCGCGCCGAACGCGCCGAGCGGGTCGCGTACCACCTCGACCTGGTCGGGCTCACCGGCTTCGCCGACCGCTACCCGCACGAGCTGTCCGGCGGCATGAAGCAGCGCGTCGCCATCGCCCGCAGTCTCGCGTACGACCCGGACGTGCTGCTGATGGACGAGCCGTTCGCCGCGCTCGACGCGCAGACCCGCGACTCGCTGCAGGACGAGCTGGTGCGGATCTGGCAGGCCACCGGCAAGACGATCGTGTTCATCACGCACGGCATCGACGAGGCGGTGCACCTCGGTCAGCGGGTCGCCGTGATGACGTCCCGGCCCGGCCGGATCAAGCAGGTCATCGACATCGAGCTGGGCGACCGGGAGGCCGAGGAGGACGTCCGCTCCACCGGCGCGTTCCGCCACCACCGGCACCAGATCTGGACGCTGCTGCGCGACGAGGTACGCGCCGCGCAGTCCGCCGTACGCGAGGAGGCCCGCGTTGGTTGACGTCGCCGCACCACCGGCCCGGCCGGTGGCCGCCCCACCCGCCCCGGCCGTCGCGCCCCGCCGGCCCGGACGCCTGCTCGGCCTCGGCGGCCGGGCGCTGCACCGCAGCGCCGCGCTGCTGGCGCTGGCCGCGATCTGGGAGACGGCGCCCCGCGCCGGGCTGGTCGACCGGGTCTTCCTGCCGCCGCTGTCCGAGGTGCTCGCCGCCTGGTGGGAGCTGCTGCGCACCGGCCAGCTCGCCGACCACGTCGGCGCGAGCCTCACCCGCTCGCTGACCGGCTTGGCGCTCGCGGTGGTCACCGCCATCCCGCTCGGCCTGCTGATCGGCTGGTACCGGCCGCTCGCGGACCTGCTCAGCCCGCTGCTGGAGGTGTTCCGCAACACCGCCGCGCTGGCGCTGCTGCCGGTCTTCGTGCTCATCCTCGGGCTCGGCGAGACGTCGAAGATCGCCCTGGTGGTCTACGCCTGCTCCTGGCCGATCCTGCTCAACACCGTCGCCGGCGTGAAGGGCGTCGACCCGCTGCTGATCCGCTCGGCCCGCTCGATGGGGCTCAACCACCTGCGGCTGTTCCAGAAGGTGATCCTGCCGGCGGCCGTGCCGACCGTGTTCACCGGCGTCCGGCTCGCCGGGGCGTACTCGATCCTGGTGCTCGTCGCCGCCGAGATGGTCGGCGCCAAGGCCGGGCTCGGCTACCTCGTGAACTACGCGCAGTACAACTTCGCGATCCCCGACATGTACGCCGGGATCATCACCATCTCCGCCATCGGGCTGGTGGTCAACCAGCTCCTCGTCGCCGGGGAACGCCGCTTCTCCACCTGGCGCGTCGACGTCACCACCGCCTGAGAGGAACCGCCATGTCCCGGACCCTGCACCTCAACGCCTTCCTGATGGGTGTCGGCCACCACGAGGCGGCCTGGCGGCACCCCCGCGCCGACCCGGACCGCCTCGCCGACGTCCGCCACTTCCAGAACCTGGCCCGCATCGCCGAGCGGGGCACGCTCGACTCGGTGTTCCTCGCCGACGGGCTCGCCGTCGGACCGGCCGTACGGCACAACATCCAGGCCGTCTTCGAGCCGCTCACGCTGCTCGCCGCGATCGCCACCGCGACCGAGCACATCGGCCTGATCGCCACCGCCTCCACCACGTACACCGAGCCGTTCAACCTGGCCCGCGCGTTCGCCTCGCTGGACCACCTCAGCGGCGGCCGGGCCGGTTGGAACATCGTCACCTCCGCCCAGGCCCGGGAGGCCCGCAACTTCAACCTCGACGACCACCCGGCGCACGCCGACCGCTACCGGCGGGCCGCCGAGCACGTCGACGTGGCGATCAAGCTCTGGGACAGCTGGGAGGACGACGCGCTGGTCCTGGACACCGCCGCGGGCGTCTTCGCCGACACCACCCGGGTGCACGAGATCGACCACGCCGGGGAGCGGTTCCGGGTCCGCGGACCGCTGAACACGCCCCGTCCGCCGCAGGGCCGGCCGCTGCTGGTGCAGGCCGGCTCGTCCGCCGACGGGATCGCGTTCGCCGCCCGGTACGCCGAGGCCGTGTTCACCGCCCAGCAGACGCTCGCCGACGGCCAGGCGTTCTACGCCGCGCTGAAACGGGCCACCGCCGACGCCGGCCGCGATCCGGAACTGGTCAAGGTGCTGCCCGGTATCGCGCCGGTCATCGGGGGTACCGAGAAGGAGGCCCGCGACCTCGCCGACGAACTGGAGGCCCTGATCGTGCCCGAGCACGCGCTCGCCCAGCTCTCCGGCATGACCGGGCTCGACCTGACCGGGCTGCCGCTGGACGGCCCGCTGCCGGACCTGCCCGACGCCGACACCGTGCAGTCGCACCAGAGCCGCTACCAGCTCGTCGTCGAACTGGCCCGCCGGGAACGGCTCACCCTGCGCCAGCTCATCGGCCGCCTCGGCGGCGGACGCGGCCACCGCGTCGTGGTCGGCACCCCGGAACAGATCGCCGACCAGATCGAGCTCTGGTTCACCCAGGGCGCCGCCGACGGCTTCAACGTCATGCCACCGCTGCTCCCCGACGGACTGGAGGACTTCGTGGACCACGTCGTACCACTGCTGCGCCGGCGCGGGCTGTTCCGGTCCGCGTACACCGGGCGCACGCTGCGCGAGCACTACGGCCTGCCCCGGCCGGCCAGCGTCTACGCGACCCGTGAGCTGGTGGCGTCGTGACCACCGTGGACCGGCCCGGCGCCGGAACGGTCGAGCTGCGCCCGGTCGACGTCGACTCGTTCCGCGGCCTGCTGCGCCGCCAGGCGTCCACCGTCACCGTGGTCACCACCCCCGGCCTGCGCGGCAACCGGATGCGGCCGGACCTGCCGCCGGCCGGCTTCACCGCCACCTCGTTCACCTCGGTCTCGCTCGACCCGCCGCTGGTCTCGGTCTGCCTGGGCCGCGCCTCGTCGAGCTGGCCCACAGTCGAGCAGGCCGAGCACGTCGCCGTGCACCTGCTCGCCTCCGGCCAGCAGGAGATCGCGCAGATCTTCGCCACCAGCGGCATCGACCGGTTCAGCGCCCACCCGGGCTGGACCACCGGGCCGTTCGGCGTGCCGCTGATCGGCGACGCGCTCGCCGTGCTGCTGTGCCGGGTCGTGCGCCGGATCGAGGCCGGCGACCACACCATCCTGCTCGGCGAGCCGCTCGCGCTCGGCGCGGGCGAGGACGGCGACC
>NZ_JAGPXV010001070.1:0-926 GCF_018070405.1 Micromonospora sp. D75 | reverse complement strand
CGAACTCCGGCCGAGGGGTCAGCGGGGGGCTAGGGCCAGGTCGGGATCCAGGGTCGGGGTGGGGGCCGGGGTGCGGCGGTGGCGCAGCTGAATCGGGAGCACCACCAGCGCCACCAGCGCCCCGATCGCGCCGGTGACCGCGAAGCCCCACGCGGGCGCGGAGGCGTCGATCACCGCGCCGGCCAGCGGCGCGCCGAGCGCGATGCCCACCGTCACGGCGGAGCCGTGCAGCCCCATCGCCACACCGCGTACGGAGGGCGGGGCCAGCCGGCTGACCGCGTCGGAGGTGGACGCGAGGGTGGGCGCGCAGAGCGCACCGGCCGGGATCAGCGCGAGACAGAGCAGCCACCAGTGCGATCCGCCCAGCCCGACCGGGATGGTGGCGAGGCTCAGCACCGCCACCAGCGCCAGCGGGGAGAACGAGCGGCGTACCGCGCCGTACGCGAAGCCACCCACCAGCGAGGCGACCGCCCAGGCGGCGAGCACGACGCCGGTCCAGCCGACCTCGCCGCCGGAGCGGAGCACGGCGACCACTGCGACGTCGGTGCCGCCGAGCACGAGGGTGGCGGCGAGGCTGACCGCCAGCACGGCGAGCAGGCGCGGGGTGAGCCACTCGCGGCGGTGTACCGGGCGCTGCGGCCCGGTCTGCTCGTCGGCGGCCCGCACCGGCGGGTTGAGCAGCCAGAAGCAGATGCCGGAGCCGACGATCCCGGCGCCGACCGCCCACAGCGTCAGGCGCGGCGTGACGGCGGTGGCCAGGGCGACGGCGAGCGCCGGGCCGACCATGAACGACAGCTCCATCGCCATCGAGTCCAGCGCGTACGCGGGGCGGCGCTTCTCGGCCGGCACGAGCGCGGCGATCGACTGGCGGATCATCGAGAAGATCGGCAGCGCGAGCAGCCCGGCGAGGAACGCGGCCGGCAGCA
>NZ_JAGPXV010001069.1:0-926 GCF_018070405.1 Micromonospora sp. D75 | reverse complement strand
CGCCACCTCGTACGCCCCGCCCGGTAGTCCGGCGGCGAGGTGGTGGGCGACGTCGTCGGCGTACCCCCGGCGCAGCACGCCGCCGAGCGCGGACCGCAACTCGGGGCGGCGGGCGGCCTCCAGCCGCAGTTCGAACAGCGCGCGGGTGAGGCCCGGCTCGCGGGTGGTGCGCGCGACGATGTCGCGCAGGTAGTCGGTCATCAGCGCGAGCGACGGCGCACGGCGGCCGAGGTCGGCCAGCACGGCCGGGTCGGGCGCGATCCGGTCGAAGATCCGTTCGGCCAGGCCGGCCAGCAGCGCCGCGCGGGACGGGAAGTAGTTCGAGGTGGTGCCGGTGGGCACGCCCGCCTCGGCGTCGACCGCCCGGTGGGTCAGCCCGCGCGCGCCGGCGTCGGCGAGCACCCGCAGACCGGCGTCGGCGAGCAGGGTACGGCGTTCCGGGTTCCTGGCCACGCGAACACAGTAGCAACAACCACGACAGGTGTTGTAGATTCGCCACTGAACCACGACAGCCGTCGTGGATCACCTCGGACATCGGAGCCGGTTTGCGCAAGCTCGTGTATTTCGTCGCCAGCACCCTCGACGGCTTCATCGCCGCGCCCGACGGGTCGTTCGACTTCCTCCCGCTGACGCCCGACCTGGCGCCCCACCTGGTGGCCGAGTGGCCCCAGACGCTGCCCACGTTCGCCCACGCCCAGCTCGGCATCGACTCCCCGCCCGCCGGCCGCTTCGACACCGTGCTGATGGGCCGGGGCAGCTACGAGCCCGGCCTGAAGATCGGCGTGACAAGCCCGTACGCCCACCTGGAGCAGTACGTGTTCAGCCGCTCCCTGCCCCCTGCCGACTACCCGGACGTGAACGTCGTCGCCGGGGACCCGGTGGCCTTCGTCCGCGAGCTGACGACGCGGCCCGGGCGCGACCGCTGG
>NZ_JAGPXV010001068.1:0-930 GCF_018070405.1 Micromonospora sp. D75 | reverse complement strand
TGATCGACCAGCTCAAGGGCCGCGGCAAGCCGGCACACCAGGTCTGGCTGCCGCCGCTGGCCGAGCCGTCCGGGCTGGCCGAGCTGCTGCCGAAGCTGAGCGTGCACCCGACGTACGGCCTGACCACCGCCGACTGGCCGGGCCGCGGCCGGCTCGCCGTGCCGGTCGGCATCGTGGACCGCCCGTACGAGCAGCGCCGCGACCCGATGATGGTCGACCTGGCCGGGGCCGGCGGCAACGTGGTGATCGTCGGCGCGTCGCTGAGCGGCAAGAGCACGATGTTGCGCTCGATGCTGGCCTCGCTGGCGCTCACCCACACGCCGCGCGAGGTGCAGTTCTTCTGCCTCGACTTCGGTGGTGGCGCGCTGCGCAGCCTGGACGGGCTGCCGCACACCTCGGGCGTGGCGGGGCGGCGGGACACCGAGGCGGTCCGGCGGACGGTCGCCGAGGTGGTCGCGGTTATCGACGAGCGGGAGAACCGGTTCACCCAGCACGGCATCGACTCGGTGGCCAGCTACCGGCGCCGCCGCGCGGCCGGTGAGTTCGCCGACGACCCGTTCGGTGACGTCTTCCTCGTGGTGGACGGCTGGAACACGCTGCGCCAGGAGTACGAGGAACTGGAGCAGACCATCACCAACCTGGCCAACCGGGGCCTCGGCTTCGGCGTCCACGTGGTGATCACGGCGGTGCGCTGGGCGGAGATCCGGATCAACATGCGGGACCTGCTCGGCACCAAGCTGGAGCTGCGGCTCGGTGACCCGTCGGAGTCGGAGATCGACCGGCGGGCCGCGCAGAACGTGCCGGTCGGCGCGCCGGGTCGCGGCCTGACCCGGGACAAGCTGCACTTCCTGACCGCGATCTCGCGGATCGACGGCAAGCGCGACATCGAGGACCTGACCGAGGCGTCGGTGGCGCTGGCCGGGCACGTCG
>NZ_JAGPXV010001067.1:0-935 GCF_018070405.1 Micromonospora sp. D75 | reverse complement strand
GGCGTCAGGAGTCCAGTGCCGCTCCCAGATCGCAGAGCCTGCCCCCGAACCGAGCAGTTCGAGCCGGGCCTTCAGGTCGGCCACGCGCTGCTCGGCCTCGGTGACGATGTGCTCGGCGACCCGACCCCAATCCTCGGGTCCCGGGTCCGCGGGAAGCGCGGAGAACAACTCGGCGATCTCGCGCACCGTCAACCCGACCCGCTGAGCGAGCTTGGCGACATGGATGCGGCAGGCCGCGGACTCGTCGAACCGGCGCTGGTTGCCTGCGGTACGCACCGCGTTGATCACGCCGTGCTTCTCGTAGAACCGCACCGCCGAGGGCGCCACTCCACTGTCGGCGGCGACCTCGCTGACGGTCGCGTATGCCACGACCGGGTTCGTGAGCGTCATGCCCTCACCGTACGCCGCGAGGGGTTGCTTCCCCCCGACGATGCGCGTCGATTCGGCTTGACTTCAACATATGTTCAACCCGCAGCGTGGTGGACATGACCGCTCCAACAGCACATGCCAATCACCACTCCACCACCGCCGCGCAGACCACGACGCGAGTCGCGGTGATCGCCTCCAGCCTTCGCAACGGGCGGATGAGCCCGATCATCGCCGAGTGGGTCGTCGCCGCGCTCCAGCAGAGCAGTGGCGTCAACGTCGACCTGATCGACCTCGCCGGGATCACCCTGCCCGACGACACCCGGCTTTCTCCCGGCGGCGGCCCGAGGACCGAGGTCGCCGACCGGATCGAAGCCGCCGACGCGTTCGTGTTTGTCACCCCGGAGTACAACCACTCCTACCCCGCATCGCTGAAGCGGCTCATCGACTGGCACTACGCCGCCTGGATGCTGAAGCCGGCCACCGTCGTCGCCTACGGAGTCCAGGGCGGGTACGCGGCGATCGAACACCTGCGCGGTGTCCTGGCCGAACTGAACATGGTCACCACG
>NZ_JAGPXV010001066.1:0-937 GCF_018070405.1 Micromonospora sp. D75 | reverse complement strand
GCGAGGTCCCGTACCGGAAGGGTCTGCGCGGCCTTGACGTTCGGCACCAGCAGGCCGCGCGGCGTCGCGGCGGCGATGCCGAGGTTGACGTCGGCGAACCGGACGATCTCCTGGTTCTCCTCGTCCCACCGGGCGTTGACGTCCGGGTGCCGGCGGATCGCGTCCAGCAGCGCCAGCGACGCCACGAGCAGCGGGCTGACCTTGATGCCCTGGAAGGACGGGTCCCGCTTCAGCCGGTCCACGAACTCGACGGTGCCGGTCATGTCGACGGTGAGGAACTCCGTGACGTGCGGCGCGGTGAACGCGCTGGCGACCATGGCGGCGGCCGTCGCCTTGCGCACCCCGCGTACGGGCAGGCGCTCGTCCCGCCGGGCGTCGGTCGCCGCTGCCGGGCCGGTGGTGTGGTCGAGCAGGTCCTGGCGCGTGATCCGGCCGCCGGGGCCGCTGCCGCGCACGTCGGCCAGTTCCACGCCGAGGTCCTTCGCGAGCTTGCGCAGCGGCGGCTTGGTGAGCACCGGCGGCCGGGACGTGTGCGGCCGGCGGGCCGGCTCGGCCGGGCGGACCGACGGCGTGGCGCGACGGGGCCGGCGGGTCCGCGCCTGGGCGGACACCCCGTAGCCCACGAGCACCGCGGTACGTTCCGCCGCCGGCTCGTCAACGGCCGGTTCGTCAGCGGTCGGCGGCGCGGCCGCGGGCTCGTCGGCGGGCGTCGCCGGGCCGTCCCCCGGCACCCGGATCGCGATGATCGGCGCGCCGACCTCGACGGTCTGCCCCTCCTCGGCGAGCAGGCGGTCCACCACCCCGGCGTACGGGCTGGGCAGCTCGACGACGGCCTTTGCCGTCTCGATGTCCACCAGGATGTCGTTGAGGCCGACCGGATCGCCCGGAGCGACCCGCCAGGTGACGATCTCGGCCTCCGTGAGGCCCTCGCCGACGT
>NZ_JAGPXV010001065.1:0-949 GCF_018070405.1 Micromonospora sp. D75 | reverse complement strand
GGCACGGGCTGCGCGACCGGATCCTCACCGACCTCTGCGGGCGGGGCGTGGTCCGGGACGTGGAGGAGACCGAGCTGGACTTCATCCACGTGCACCGCTACCCGGTGGCGGACCCCTCGGTCGAGGCGGACATCCGGCAGCGTCTGGCCGAAGCGCTGACCAGCGGGCAGCTCCCCGACGAGCGGACCGCCGCGCTCGCCACGCTGGTCGCGGTGCTGCGCATGGAGCCGGCGCTCGGGCTCACCGGCCCGGCCGCCGAGGACGCCGGGCGCCGCCTGGAGGAGATCGCCGCCGGCGCCGGTTTCTCCGGCTCGGTGAGCCTGGACGACAGCGTGGTGCGCCCGTCGATCAGTCTGGTCATCGCCGCGCTGGGCCAGGCCGTCGACGCCGCCCTGGGCAAGCGGTAAGGAAGGGCCCCCTCTTAACGCCTCCGGTAGAGGAAGGGCCCCTTATTAACGCGAGGCGTTAATAAGGGGCCCTTCCTTACACCCGGTCAGAGGCCGAGGGCGGCGGCGATCTCGTTGCGCAGCTCGGTCACGGCGGCACGCGCGCGCTGCCGGGCCGCCGGCACGTCGCCGCCGGTCACCGGCTCCACCACCTCCAGGTACGCCTTGAGCTTCGGCTCGGTGCCGGATGGCCGGATCACCACCCGGGCCGCGCCGGTGCGCAGGATCACCACGTCCGCGTCGGGGAGCAGGTCGGTCGCCTCGGTCACCGGCTGCCCGAGCAGCGCGGTCGGGGTGGCCGCCCGGATCCGCGCCATCGAGTCCGCGATGACGCGCAGGTCCTCCACCCGGACCGAGAGCTGCTCGGTGTGGTGCACGCCGAACTCGGCGGCCAGCTCGTCCAGCCGGTCGAGGAGCGTACGGCCCTGGGCCTTCAGGCCGGCGGCCAGCTCGGCGACCGTCAGCGCGGCGGTGATGCCGTCCTTGTCGCGTACGTGCTCCGG
>NZ_JAGPXV010001064.1:0-954 GCF_018070405.1 Micromonospora sp. D75 | reverse complement strand
GTATAAGAGACAGCGTACCGGACCTGACCGCCCGCAAGGGAGTTCGCCGTACCCGGGGCTGGCACGCCACCACCGGTGTCTGGCTCGCGGTCGGCCTGCTGTTCCTCTCCGCCACCGGCTTGACCTGGTCCCGGTACGCCGGCGCGAACTTCAGCACCGGCCTGGACACCCTGCGCGCCGGCACTCCGGAACTCTCCACCACCGTCGACGGCGTGGCCCCGCCCGCGGGCGGCGGTGAGCATCAGCACGGTGGCGCGGCGACCGGCACGGCGGACAATCCGGCGTCCTACGACAATGTGCTGGCCTCCGCGCGCAGCGCCGGACTCTCGGGACCGGTGGAGATCAGCCCCGCCGCGGAGCCCGGCCTGGCCTGGACCGTCGCCCAGGTCGACAACGCCTGGCCGGTCGCGAAGGATCGAATCGCCGTCGAGCCCACCACCGGCGCGGTCACCGCCCGCAGCGACTTCGCCGACTGGCCGCTGCTCGCGCAGCTCAGCAGCCTCGGCATCCAAGCCCACATGGGAATCCTGTTCGGGCCGATCAACCAGATCCTGCTCGCGGCGCTCGCTCTCGGTCTGCTCTGCGTCATCGTCTGGGGCTACCGCATGTGGTGGCAGCGCCGCCCCACCCGCGCCGGCCGTCGCGCCCCGCTCGGCTCACCGCCCGCCCGAGGTGGCCTCCGCGGGCTCCCGTGGTGGGCGCTGCTGCTCGGCGTACCGGTCACCCTGGCACTCGGCTGGGCACTGCCCTGGTTCGGCGTCACCCTGCTCGGCTTCCTCGTCGTCGATCTCGTCCTCGGCCTGCTCGCGCGTCGGCGCCGCCGGCCCCTACCCGTCTCACCCGCGCCGGCCGGCAGCTGACCCCGGCGGCTATCCGGCCGTCACCGCCTCGGAGAGACCGGACAGCCGCCGTGAACCCTCAGTCGCGGATCCGCACGGCGCCTCGCCCCTCCTG
>NZ_JAGPXV010001063.1:0-954 GCF_018070405.1 Micromonospora sp. D75 | reverse complement strand
CGGCTCCAGGTAGACGCAGGCCGCGCCCTTGCGCCGGCCGCCCTGGTTGACCGCGGCCACCCCGGCGTCGAGCGTCTTGAGGAACGGCACGATGCCGTTGGACCGGCCGTTCGTGCCCCGGATCAGCGCGCCCCGGCCGCGCACCCGCGACCAGGCGATGCCGATACCGCCGGAGAACTTCGACAGCTTCGCCACCTGGTGGTAGCGCTCGTAGATCGAGTCCAGCTCGTCGCGCGGCGAGTCGACCAGGAAGCACGACGACATCTGGGTGTGCCGGGTGCCGGAGTTGAACAGCGTGGGGGAGCTGGGCAGATAGGCCAGGCTGGACATCAGCCGGTAGAAGCCGACCGCCTCGCCCGGGGTGCGGGACAGCCCGCAGGCCACCCGCAGCAGCCAGTACTGCGGCGTCTCCACCACCAGCCGCGACTGCGGGTGCCGCAGCAGGTAGCGGTCGGCCACGGTACGCAGTCCGAAGTACTCGAACCGCCTGTCGCCGTCCGGGTCCACGGCGTCGTCGAGCTTGCGGGCGTGCCGGGCGACGAACGCGGCCGTCTCGTCGCCGATCAGCCCCAGCCCGTGCGCGTACGCGATCGACTGGCTGAAGCTCGCCACGCCCTGACCGCGGACCTCCTTGTCCACGTACGCGGCCAGCAGCCTTGCCGCCAGCTTCGAGTACTGCGGCTCCTCGCCGATCAGCTCCGCCGCGGTCTGGATCGACAACCGGTCCAGCTCGGCGGTGGTCGCCCCGTCGTAGAGCCCGCTGATCGTCTTGGTGGCCACCCGTAGCGGGTCCACCTCGTCCAGGTCGGCGACCCAGCGTTCGACCGCCCGGACGATCTTGCCGACGTCCACCGGCTCGGTGTCGCCGTCCCGTTTGCGTACCCGCGTCGCGGGCCGGCGGGCCTCGGTCCCGCCGCCGGTGGCCGGCGGGCGGTCCTGCACGACTGTCAGGAC
>NZ_JAGPXV010000107.1:0-12327 GCF_018070405.1 Micromonospora sp. D75 | reverse complement strand
CCCGCCCTCCCGCCTCGCCGATCTTGGAGTTGTGGCGCCGGGGATGCCCTTGTTGGGCGGTTTGGGAGGCACCACAACTCCAAGATCGATGGGAGTGGGCGGGATTCGGGCGAGCGCTGAGGAGCCTCGGGGTACTACGAGGGCTTGTCTGAACGTGACGAAGGACCGTCCTGGCTGGTCTGCGGGTGGTCCAGGGCTTCGGGCTGGCGCTGCGGCGGGACGGCCCGACCCCGACGGCCGGTAGCCGACCGGGTGGCACGGCCCTTCTCCGTTCCGGTCCGGCCGACGGCTACGCCAGGCTCGGCTGCGGCCGTCGCCTCACGCGTGCCGGCCGAGGTGTCCGGTGCCTTGTCCGCCGACCGGTCCGATGCTGAACGGTCCGACGCCGACCGGTCCGATGCTGGCCGGCCGACCGCTGACGGGCTCGACGGATCGGCCGCCGACGGACCCAACGTGCCGACCGCTGACGGGCTCGACGGATCTGCCGCCGACGGACCCGACGTGCCGACCGCTGACGGGCTTGACGGATCTGTCGCTGACGGGCGGGCCTTCCGCGCCCCGAACAATCCGGTCGAGCGCCGGCGCGACACACCCGACGGGCGCTCACCGGAGCTGCCCGCCGACGACGTGCCGGACGGGTCCGACGCGGATCCGGCCGGCTCCGACGGCCCGTCCTTCGAGGCCGGGTCGCCGGTCGCCAGGTCGCCGGTCGCCGGGTCGGCCTCGCCGACGACCGGGTCCGGCTCGCCGGTGCGCTGGCGGGGGACGCTCACCCGCTCGGCGGCGCGACGCTCGGCGCGCTGGGCGAGCGCGGCCGTCAGCATCGAGCCGCCGACACCGGCGATCACCGCGTACGGGGCGATCAGGTGGGCCGACAACTGCTCGGCGGCGATCCCGGCGAGCCGCGGTACGGCGAGCAGGTACGCCAGTGCCACGAGCAGCGGTCCGGCCGCTCCGGAGGCGGCCGCGCCGACCCGTACCTCGGCGGCGCGGGCCGCGCGCCGGGCCGCCAGCACGCCGATCACGAGCGCGGAGAGCACCGACAGCAGCGCGCCGGGCCAGTAGAAGTAGTCGCGGATCCAGAACGCGCCTCGGTCCGCGCTGATCTGCCAGATGCCGAGTTGGGCGGTGGTCAGGCCACGGCCGGCGATCACCCCGTCGACCACCGACACGACGGCGAGCAGCCAGAGCCAGCCCGAGGTGGCGATGAGGTTGGTGGCGGCGGCGCGGGTGTGCAGCGCCCAGGTGGCGAGCAGCATCCCGAGAAGCAGTCCGGCTCCCGCGTACGCGGCGGCGACGGTCTGCGGCGCGGACACGTCCGGCACCTGGGCCGCCCGCGCCGGCACCGCCACCAGCAGTACGGTGACGAGCGCGCCGACAGCTGCGGCGAGCACCAGCGCGAACCGGGGCGGCCGGCCCTGCGACTCGTCGTCCCGGCCCCGCAGGCGCTGGGCGCAGACCGCGCCGGCGATGACCGAGGTCGCCGCGATCCAGGTCGCCCACGCGAGGCTCGCCACCCAGGCCGCCTCGATCCGTACCGCGCCGGTCGGCGCCCAGTTGATGATGCCCAACCCGTACCCGAAACCGAGCTGCGCGGCGCCCGCGCCGGCAGCGACGCCGAGCGCGGCGGCGGTCGATCCTCCCCAGCCCCGACTGACCATGCCGGGGAGCGTAACGTCCCGAGGTCGGCGCGGCGAGTCGTGGCGACACGCCGTGACCGTTTGGCAGCGGTGGATACGGTCGTCGATGAGCGGGGGCGGGGGACATGACGGACGAGCGGCGACCGGACGGCGACGGCACCGGCCCGGGACGGGCCCGGCTGTTCCTCGGGGGTGGCCTGGCAGTGGTTCTGCTGGCGGTGATCGGGGGCAGCGCCGGCTGGATCCTGGCCGGCGACCCGGACCGTCCGGCCGCCTCCGGCGAGGCCACGCCGGTTGTCACCGCCTCGACGTCCGCGCCGGCCACCACGCCTCCCGCGACCACGGCCCCGACCGGTACGCGGACGAGCACGCCCGCCGGGCTCACCGTGCCCGAGGTGGTCGGCGTCGACTTCGAGCAGGCCCGCCGGGAGTTGCGTGACCGCCGGCTCGGCTGGCGACTGGTCTTCGGCACCGGCGCCGGACGCTCGGTGGAGCGCGCCTCCCCGGCGCCGGGTACGCCGGTGAAGCGCGGCGTCACCGTCTCCCTGTTCGTGACCGGACCGGCTCCGGCGGTCAGCGTGCCCGACGTGGGTGCGCTGTCCTGCTCCGACGCCGCTGACGATCTGGTGGACGCCGGGCTCTATCCCCGCTACGGCACTGGTCGCCAGGGCCCGGTCACGGCACAGGAGCCGGTCGCGGGCAGCCCGGCGCGGTGGAACGACCAGGTGGTGCTGACCTGCGGCGACACCCGGTCCGAGTCGCCGTCCGCCACCCCGTCGCCGACTGGCTGACCGGCGCGGGCGCGCTGATCCCGGCCGACCTGGCGGTGGCCCGTTACGGTGGACGATCGAGGGCCGTGCGCCCCGTCCCGGTGGGGAAAGGACGTGCCATGAGCGACGACCGTCAGGATCCTCCCGCCGGTGACGCGGACGAGACCCGCGCCGTGCCCCGGCATCCGGCCGGGGAGGACGCCGACGCCACCCGCGCGATGCCGCGCGACTCGGGCGGAGAGGACGTCGACGCGACCCGCGCCATGCCGCGCAATGCCGCCGGGAGCGACGAGACCCGGGCGATGCCGCCGGACGCGGGCGGTGACGCAACCCGTCCGCTGCCCGGCGGGCCGTCGCGGCGTCCGTTGGACGCCACCGCACCGCAGGAGCCGGTGGGCGCCTGGTCCGGCCGGGCCGGGGTGCCGCCGCCGCGACCGGCCGGCTATCCCGAGCCCGGGGGCGAGTGGTACGGCGACGAGCAGGCCGGACGCCGCTGGTGGATGCCGATCCTGCTGGGCATCCTGGCGCTGCTCCTGCTGGGCTTGATCGGGGCGGGCGTGTGGCTGGCGCTGCGTGCCGCCGACCGGGACTCGGATCCGGGCACGGTGCCGTCGGCGGTGCCGAGCACCTCGGCGCAGACCAGTGCCGCCCCGACGAGCGCCGCGCCGAGCAGTTCCCCGCCGAGCACGCCACCCACGACCGAGGCGGTCGAGGTGCCGATGCCGCCGCTTGTGGGGCTGCCGGAGGCCGCCGCCCGGGCGGCGCTCGACCGGCTGGACGTGGACTACCGGGTGCAGCGGCGGGCGTCGGACCGGCCGGCCGGCACGGTGATCTCGACCGATCCGGAGGCCGGCTACCCGGTGGGTGAGGACGACCGGGTCACCATCGTGGTGGCCGTACCTGCGCCGCCGACCGCCGGCCCGAGCTCGCCGGGTTCCGCCCCGGCGACCACCACCACGCCCTGACGTCCACGACCGGCGTCGGAACGTTCACCACTGACGCCGGCGGGCGCCGACCAGCCCGAGGCCGGCGAGGGAGATGGCGAGCCCGAGCAGGCCGGAGTAGAACAGTGACCGGCTGAGGTCGTCGGTGGGGTCGGTGGGCCGCTCGGCGAGCGTGCCCTCGCCGCCTCCGGTGCCCGCGGGCGGCGCGTCGGCCTCCGGATCGTCCTCGTCCTGCGACGGATCGGTGGGAGACCAGCCGTCGTCCTCGCCGGCCGCCGCCCGGGCGTCCTCGCCGGATGCGGCTCGGCCGTCCTCACCGGCCACGGTGATCTCCGGGGCCGGTACCGGCTCGGCGAGCTGCTGGGTGGCGGAGAAGGCGGGGTGCCGCACCACGAGCGCGAGCGCGGTGGCCACGACGAGGAAGGCGAACAGCCCGAGGGCATAGCCGACACGGGACCGGTGGTGCCGCCGCGCGGCGGGCAGATTGACCATGACCAACCCAGGTTCAGGGTCCGTGGCGCGCGGGTGGAACATGCCGGGGTGGGCGTACCGATTCTATGGCGTCGGCACGCCCTCCCGACCGGGAATCGTGAGGTCAGCCCACCCGGACCGGACTCCGGACCACCGGGCGGCGGGCCGTCCGGACGGTGTGCTGCCGGGGGACCGGCGCAGCGTGGACCTGCTGCAACCCCTCTTCGAGTACGAAGATCGACCGCCGGTTGACCGCGTCCCCCGCCGCGTTCAACTCGTAGCCGTCGAGCCAGAGCCAACCGTCGTAGGTCGGCCAGTCGAGAATCCGGATCACCCGGAACATGATCGGTCGGAAGAACTGGACACTCGCCGCGCGCGTCACGTGCAGTACGTCACCGGAGCGGGGAAGCACATGGGCTCCTGGGGAGGGTCGGCCGGTCGTCGGGACCGGCGAGGCTGAACGAGGTCGGTGCGGTCCGGTGACGGGGGTCTGCCTCGTGGACCGGCGGTCGTTTGGCGGTGCTGGTCGGGCCGTACCCGCGGTGGCGGACCGCCACCCGACCATCACCCGGCTGCTCCCGGTTACCGCTCCCGCCGCCGCAGCCAAGCTGGCTTGCAGCGACGGGGTCTTCATTCCGGGGCAGGTCGCACGGCGCGGGACGGCTCCCCTCCGGCCGTCCCACGGACCGCGGTGTCACCACGCCCGGAGATCGTTCGAAGACGGTGAGTAACCCGTGCCATACGGACAGAGTGCTACAGCGACGTGCGACATGCAAGTTGCACGTCGTGTTTTGCGGATAGGTGAGGAGGACACGTGAACGGGAAACTTGAAGCGTCAGGTATCGGGGCGTCACACTGGACGCCGGTTTCGCCCGTCGCGGCCGGTCGACGACCGGCACCACCCCTGCCGCGAACGCTCGCCCGCCGCCCGCCGGTCGCGCCCGCGGTGGGTGCGGAATCGGGGCGCGACCGACCGGAGGTAGCCGGGTGACTGTGACGCAGTCGCGAGCCGAGGAGATGCCGTGACCGAACGGCGCAGCCCCACCATCCGGCGGCGCCGGCTGGGGGCGGAACTCCGCCGGCAGCGCGAGGCCGCGGGCATCACCATAGAAGCGGTGGCCGAGCAGTTGGAGTGCTCGGCGTCGAAGGTCTCCCGGATCGAGACCGGCCACACCACCGCCACGCCGCGCGACGTGCGCGACATGCTCCGTATCTACGGAGTCGTCGGCGCGGAGAGCGACGAGCTGGTGCAGATCGCCCGTGAGGCCCGGCAGAAGGGCTGGTGGCATCCGTACAGCACGGTGCTGGTCGGGGCGTACGTCGGCCTGGAGGCCGCGGCCAGCTCCATCCGGGCGTACGAGCAGCAGGTCGTGCCGGGGCTGCTGGAGACCGAGGAGTACGCCGGCGCGATGATCCGGGCGGCCCGGCCGGACTTCACCGCCGAACAAGTAGACCAACGGGTGCGTGTCCGATTGGGCCGTCAGTCGTTGTTGACGCAGGACGATCCGGTCGATCTGTGGGTGGTGCTCGATGAGGCGGTGCTGAGCAGGCCGGTTGGCGGCGACGCGGTGATGCGTGGTCAGCTCAAGCGGCTGGTGGAGGTGGCTGAACTGCCGAACGTGACAGTGCAGGTCCTGCCCTTCGAGGTGGGCGCGCACGCGGGCATGGACGGCACCTTCACGATCCTCAGCTTCCCCGAGCCGAGTGATCCCGATGTCGTGTACGCGGAGAACGCCACGGGTGGGCTCTTCCTGGAGAAGAGCGACGAACTGCAGAAGTACAGCTTCATCTTCGATCACATTCGAGCAGCGGCCATACGCCCGGAGGAATCCATCGCACATATCGCGAAACTGGCAGAGGAGCCACTGTGGAAATGGCGACCAAGGAGTTCCCCGTGGACCTGACGCAGGCGACGTGGTTCAAGAGCTCGAAGAGCGGGCCGAACTGCGACAACTGCGTGGAGGTCGCGTACGTGACCGGGGCGGTCGGGGTCCGGGACTCGAAGGACAAGACAGGCCCGGCCCTGATCTTCGCTCCGGACGACTGGCAGACCTTCGTCGCCCGCGCCCGGGGCGGCGCGTTCGGCCGGAGCTGACCGGCACCGCAGCGTGGTCCCGTCCGGCAGCGTTGCCGGGCGGGACCATTCGCGTCCGGACGCCGCACCCGTCGCCAGTTTCGATCCGCCTCGTTGAACCGCACGGATCGGCAACCGAACGAGGCAGGCGAGACGGATGACGACGATCGGTTCAGAGAACCTCACCAGCGGCCCGGGCAAGCCCGAGCGGTTCGGTGGCAAGTACCGCGGCGCCCGCCGGGACACCGTCCTCACCGAGGTGGTCTCCGGCGACGGCGAGGAGACCCGCGAGGGTGGCGTGCCCGAGCAGGCCGCGACGCCGCTGTCCCTGCCGTCGCTGGACCCCAACCCGCTCACCGAGCCGTCGTTCCCGCCGAGCGGCTGGCCGATCGAGCAGCAGGAGTCCCTGGTGGACCATCCGCTGCTGCGCGGTCTGCTGATGGAACTGCCGCCGAAGGGCAGCGTCCCTCCGCCCGGCTGGCTGGACCGTTGGTTCGAGGCGACCCGCGCGATCCTGGAGCTGCTATACGTGCAGGGCGCGAGCCGGTCGCGCTGACACCGGCTCGGCCGCCGGCATGGCCCGCTCGGCGAGTCGGTTGTGCCGCAGCGCGTGGCGTACCCCGATCGCGCACACACCGAGCACCGCGACGGTGATCACCGGGCCGGCCACTCCGGGCGCGGCGAGCAGGTCGACGCCGAGCGCCGGCAGCACGGCCACCAGCACCGCGAGCGCTGTCGCCTGCAACGGCAGCGCGATCAGCGGATGCGCCGCGGCCGCGCGCAGCCCGTGCGGGGCGGGCGTTCCCGGCGCCGCCGCGAACGCGCCCGCGCCGGAGCGCAGCCGCCGGACCCGCCGTACCGTGCAGGCCGCCACCACGGCCGCCGGCGCCGCCGCGAGGCCGAGCGCGGCGGCGGCCCGGTCCACAGCGGTGTCGCCGGCGCTCTGCAGGCCCGCGGCGAGGACCGCCGCGGTGAGCGCGAGGCCGGTCAGCACCAGGGCGGACAACCATCCGGTACGCCGGCGCAGCGCGCGGGCGCGGTCGAGCCCGGGCAGGCCCTCCGCGACCAGTCCGGCGGCGAGCCAGACGGCGGCGACGGGAAGCAGTACGGCGAGACGGTCATCCATGCCCCCCAGCCTTGCCCGTTTCGACGTTCGCCGAATCCGGGACGGCACCCCGGTTCGTCCCGTATCCGGGCCCGTAGGGGTCGTCGGGGCGGCTCAGACGTCGAAAGTGGCCGGTCGGGTGGTGGCCGGCGCCGGCGGGGTGGCCTTCCACAGCCCGGTCTTCTGGGCGGCGAGCCGGGCCAGGTAGGCCGGGTTGAGGATGACGTACCGGCGCCACAGGCGCTTGGGCTCCAGGCCGAGGCGCCAGAACCACTCCAGCCCGGCGCGCTGCATCCACGGTGGCGGGTTGCGCAGCAGACCGGCGTGGTAGTCGAACGCCGCGCCGACAGCCATCAGCGGCATGTCCAGCAGCGGGCGCATGGCGTACGCGAAGACCTCCTGGCGCGGGCAGCCCAGCCCGACCAGGACGAGGCGGGCGCCGCTGGCCCGGATCCGGTCGGCGATCTCGGCGTCCTCGCCCGGGGTGGCGGCGCGGAACTTGGACGGTTCGACCCCGGCGATCTTCAGCGCGGGGAACTTGCGCTCCAGCGCCGGGACCAGCCGGGACAGCGTCTCCTCGGTGGAGCCGTAGAGGTAGACCGGCAGCCCTTCCTCGGCGAACCGGGCGAGCACCCGCAGGGTCAGCTCCGGCCCGTAGACGCGGTCGGTGAGCCCGGCGCCGTGCAGCAGGTTGAGCGCCCAGCGCACCGGCTGCCCGTCCGGGGTGACCACGTCGAACGAGTTGAGCCGGGCGTTGTGCGCCGGGTCGAGTACGCCGGTCATCACGCCGTGCACGGCGAGCGCGGTGAGCGCCAGTGGGCGGCGTTCGTGCGCGGCCGAGACCACGGCCTCGGTGGCCCGGGCGTAGTCGGTCGCGTCGACCCCGACGCCGAGGACGTTGCGCTTGGTCCCGGCGCTCATGCCTTCGGCACCCACTTGTCGACGTTGGCCTCGTAGATCTCGCGGAGGATCATCGGCACGTCGTACGTGATCTTCCAGGACGGGTAGTGCTCCTCGAAGCGGGCCATGCTGCTGACGTACCACTGGTGGTCGCCGGTGCGGGCCTGCTCGACGTAGTTGATCCGGGCCTCGCGGCCGGTGATCTCCTGGGCGATCCGGAACGCCTCGATGTGCGAGGTGTTCGAGTGCCGGCCGCCGCCGAGGTTGTAGACCTGGGCCGAGCGCGGCTCGCGGAAGAACGCCTCGAACGCGGTGAGCACGTCGTGCGAGTGGATCGCGTCCCGGACCATCTTCCCCTTGTAGCCGAAGAGGTTGTACGTCCGGCCCTCCATCACGCAGCGCATCAGGTACGCCAGGAAGCCGTGCAGCTCGGCGGCGGAGTGCGCCGGGCCGGTCAGTGTGCCGCCCCGGAAGCAGGCGGTCTTCATGTCGAAGTAACGGCCGTACTCCTGGACCATCACGTCCGAGGCGACCTTCGAGGCGCCGAAGATCGAGTGCAGCGACTCGTCGATCGACATGTCCTCGGTGATGCCGTCGTACCAGCGGTGGTCCTCGGGCAGCTCGTAGCGGGTCTCCAGCTCAATCAGCGGCAGCGAGTTGGGCCGGTCGCCGTACACCTTGTTGGTGGAGCAGTGGATGAACGGCGCGTCGATCGCATGCCGCCGGGTGTACTCCAGCACGTTGAGCGTGCCGCCGGCGTTCACGTCGAAGTCGGTGAACGGCTCCTTGGCGGCCCAGTCGTGGCTCGGCTGGGCGGCGCTGTGGATCACCACGGCGATGTCCTTGCCGTACCGCTTGAAGACCTGCTCCAGGCCGTCCCGGTCGCGGATGTCCACGGCGTGGTGGGTGTACGCGGAGCCGAGGTCGGCGGCGAGCCGGTCCAGGCTCCAGGCGGTCGAGCCGTCCTCGCCGAAGAAGTACCGCCGCATGTCGTTGTCGATGCCGACCACGTCGAGACCCAGTCCGGCGAAGTGCCGGGCCGCCTCGGAGCCGATCAGACCGCCGGAACCGGTCACCAACGCGACAGTCACACGCCACTCCTGGTCCGTGGGAGGCAGGGAAACCATCGGAGCATAGCGTGACGTCCGAAACGCCCCGATACGAAGCAAGGGCCCCGCTGTCTGCGGAGCCCTTGTTCTGGTGGGGATGGGGGGAGTTGAACCCCCACGTCCTTTCGGACACACGGACCTGAACCGTGCGCGTCTGCCATTCCGCCACATCCCCGTGGCACGACCCGGAACACCATATCGCATCCCGCGCCCGCCATCTGCGACGGGTGCCGGGACATATTACGCTGTCCACTGGCCACGCCACGAACGATCACCGCTCGTGGCGGGCGAAACTTTAGCACGTCCGCGGGCCTGGTCACGAACGGGCCGACGGCAGCCGGCCGAGCGGCGTGTGAGCTGCGGAGGCGGTGTCCGGATACCATCATTGCCTCGGGACCCGAGGAGGAGCCGGTGAGCGTGCTGCAACGCTTCGAGAAGCGTCTGGAAGGCCTGGTCGAGGGGGCCTTCGCCAAGGTCTTCAAAGGGGTGGTCCACCCCGTGGAGATCCTCAACGCCATGCAGCGGGAGGCCGAGGCGCACAAGGCGATCCTGGCCGGTGGGCGCACCCTTGTGCCCAACCGCTACGTGATCGATCTCTCGCCCTACGACCACAGTCGGCTGGCGCCGTACGCTGCCGCGCTGGCCCAGGAGCTGGCGCAGTCGCAGGCCGAGTTCATCGGCGAGCAGGCGTGGACGGTCTACGGCGACGTGATCGTCGAGGTCGAGCGCGGTGAGGGCCTGGACACCGGCATGTTCCGGGTCACCGCCGAGGTCTACACCGGCGGGGACGTCGCCCCGGTCTCCGCGCCCGGCGGCTACGACGCCGGCCCGGCGTACCCGGCGTACGACCAGGGCGGCGGCTACGGCCCTCCGCCCGGTCACGGCGGTGGCCGCAACGTCCGCCTGGTCTCCGGCGACGGCCGCACCTACCCCCTCCAGATGGGCTCGACCGTGATCGGCCGCGGCGACCAGGCCAACCTGCGCCTGCCCGACGTCGGCATCTCGCGACGCCACGCCCGGCTGGACTTCGACGGCGGACAGGTCGTGCTGACCGACCTGGGCTCCACGAACGGCACGATGGTCAACGGCCAGCGCGTCTCGGCGGTCGCCCTCAACCCCGGCGACATGATCCAGCTCGGCACCACGACGCTGACCTTCCGCGTGGACGGCTGATCCCCGTTGCCGGAGCTCGTCATCACCGTCGCCCGGTTCGGGTTCCTCATCCTGCTGTGGATCTTCGTGTTCACGGTCGTCGGTGTGATCCGCCGGGACCTGTTCGCGGGCGCCCGGTCGGTCCGCCTGGTGGCCGCGCCGCGGGGGATCGGCGCGTCGACCGGGCAGGCGGGGAAGCCGGCGAAGGCCAAGCGCGGCCGGGCCGCCCACCAGCTCGTGGTCACCGCCGGCCAGCTGGCCGGCACCCGGATCACGCTCGGCGAGGCCCAGATCACCATCGGCCGGGCGGAGGACTCGACGCTGGTGATCACCGACGACTACGCCTCGGCGCGACACGCCCGGCTGGTGCCCCGTGAGGGGCAGTGGTACGTCGAGGACCTCGGATCGACTAACGGCACCTATCTCGATCGCGCTAAGGTCACCGGACCAACCCCCGTCCCCCTCGGCGTGCCGATCCGGATCGGCCGCACTTCCCTCGAATTACGGCCATGACTCTGACCCTGCGCTACGCGGCCCACAGCGACCGCGGTCTGATCCGAGACGGCAATCAGGATTCCGTCTACGCCGGACCGCGGCTGCTCGCCGTGGCCGACGGCATGGGCGGCATGGCCGCCGGTGACGTCGCCAGCAACATCGTCATCGGTGCCATGGCGCCGCTCGACGAGGACGTCCCCGGTGACGCCCTGGTCGACGCGCTCCGCTCCGCCGTGGGCACCGCCAACCAGCAGCTCCGCGACACCGTGGACGCCAACCCGCAGCTGGAGGGGATGGGCACCACGCTCACCGCGACCCTCTTCTCCGGCAGCAAGCTCGGGATGGTCCACATCGGTGACTCGCGGGCCTATCTCCTGCGCAACGGTGAGTTCGCGCAGATCACCAAGGACGACACGTACGTCCAGATGCTCGTCGACGAGGGCCGGATCAGCGCGGAGGAGGCGAGCAGCCACCCCCAGCGCTCGCTGCTCACCCGGGCGCTCGACGGCCGCGACATCGACCCGGAGTACAGCGTCCGGCAGGTGCTGCCCGGCGACCGCTACCTGATCTGCTCCGACGGGCTCTCCGGCGTGGTCAGCGCGGACACCATCGCCGACACCATGCGGGAGTACCCCGACCCGCAGCGGTGCGTGGAACGCCTGGTGCAGCTCGCGCTGCGCGGCGGCGGCCCGGACAACATCACCGTGATCATCGCCGACGCCACCGACCAGGACATCGTCGAGGCGTCCCCGATCGTGGGCGGCGCCGCCGCCCGGGACCGCGGCATGGCGACCTCGGCCGACGACTCCACCCCGGCAGCCCGCGCCTCGGCGCTGTCCGCGCCCCGGCCACCCGTCCCCGAGGAGCCGGCGGACAACCGCGACGACGAGCCCGACGGCCGGCGCCGCCGACCGCTGCGCACCGTCGCGATGGTGCTGGCGCTCGCGGTCATCGTCGGCGGCGGCGTGTTCGGCGGCTGGACGTAAACCCAGCGGCAGTACTACGTCGGCGCCACCGACGACGGCCAGCTCGCGGTCTTCCGCGGCGTGCCCGGCCAGGTCGCCGGGCTGGACCTGTCGAACGTGCACGAGCGCAGCGACGCCCGGCTCGACGACCTGACGCTGGCCGCCCAGGAGCGGGTGAAGCAGGGCATCCAGGCCCGCAACGAGCCGGACGCCGAGCGCCGGCTGGCGGAGCTGACCAGCGACGACCCGGGCAACCCGAACCTCAAGCCGCTCTGCCCGCCCGACCCGACGCCCGGTGTGACCGGTCCGACGCCGGTGGCCACCACCGACCCGCTGCCCCCGCCGAGCGGCAGCCCGCTCCCGTCCACGCCGCCCGTGGGCGCGTCGACGCCCACCCCCGACGCGCCGACGCCGACGTTCACCACCACGCCCGACGCCGTTCCCTCCGACACCGTTCCGCCGGCCGATCCGGCGGGTTGCCGGTCGCCGCAGTGAGTGCCGGCTCGATCCCGAGGACGTATCCGTGACCGCAGCCGCCGTACCGGCCGCCTCGCCCGCTTCGACGGGCGAGCAGTCCGGCGTACGCCTGGCCCGGTCCCGGCGTAACGCCGAGCTGTCCCTGCTCCTGCTCGCCATGGTGCTCGTGGCGGCGTACGCGGCGATGGTCGAGGCGAAGGCGCTGGACACGATCACGTCCGACTT
>NZ_JAGPXV010001062.1:0-963 GCF_018070405.1 Micromonospora sp. D75 | reverse complement strand
GTATCCGCTCCGGCAAGTCCGAGATCGCCGAGTCGCTGGTCGCCGACGCGCCCCCGGTCCGGTACGTGGCGACCGCCCCGGCCGGGGATCCCGTGGACACCGAGTGGGCGGCCCGCCTCGCGACGCACCGCGCCCGCCGGCCGGGGAGCTGGACCACCGAGGAGACGGCCGCGAACCCGGGCCGACTGGTCGAGGTGATCGCCGCCGCCGGGCCGAACGAGACGCTGCTCGTGGACGACCTGGGCGGCTGGGTGACGGTGCTGCTCGACCCGGCCCACCAGCCGGCCGACGACACCGCCACGATCGCCGAGCTGGCCGCGGCGGTGCGCTCCAGCACCGCCCGGCTGGTGCTGGTCAGCCCCGAGGTGGGCCTGTCCCTGGTGCCCACCACGCCGCTCGGCCGGGCGTTCACTGACGCGCTCGGCGCCGCCAACCGCGCGGTCGCCGACGCCTGCGACGCGGTCGCGCTGGTGGTCGCCGGTCAGACCACCTGGCTCAAGCCGGCCGCTCCGGCCCACGCCGTGCCGCCCGCCGGCACGTCGCCCGAGGCCGGGCCGAGCCGCGACGCGGCGCCCCAGGTCGCGACAACCTGGGCCACGGCACCCCGGCCCGCGCCGGACCAGGCCGCGCCGACCGGAGCCGCCGCGAGCCGGACCGCACCGGCTCAGGCCGTACCGGCCGACCTCGGCGCCGGGGACGTGACGCTGCCCGAGGTGCTCACCCCGGCCGCCGCCCCGCTGCCCGCCCCGGCCGCGTCCGACGAGCCCGGCACGGGCGACTGGGCCGCCCCCACCATGGCGCTGCCGATGATCGCCACCGGCCTGGTGATCCAGCCGGGCATGGAACTGCCGATGCCTGACGACTACACCGGTCCGCAGGCGGTCGACCGGCTCGCCACGCTCGACCTTCCCGGCGCCGGTCTGGGCGTGCTGGAGCAGGTGGTCGGCTTCGCGGCCGCCACCC
>NZ_JAGPXV010001061.1:0-971 GCF_018070405.1 Micromonospora sp. D75 | reverse complement strand
TGCCGCTGCCCGGGGAGCCGTTCGGCGCGGAGTACGCCCACCAGCTCGACGCCCTGCCCGGGCTGCTCGCCGACCCGGCCGCCCGGGGCGCGGCCGTCGCCGAGGCCCGCCGGACCATCGACATCATCGAACGGATCTACCAGTGCGCCCGGCCCACCCGGCCGGAGCGCCAGCACGCACTGGTGGGCCATCGCGCCGGGTGAGAACCACCGTCGGCCCCAACCCCTTCCGGGAGCAGCCATGAGCCGTCCATCGTCCACAGTCGAGGTGACCCCGCCGTCGCCGGCGCGCGGCCCGATCCGCGCGGTCGTGTTCGACCTCGACGGCGTCATCGTCGACAGTTCGGCCGTCATGCGTGAGGCGTTCAGCATCGCGTACGCCGAGGTGGTGGGCGACGGGCCGGCACCGTTCGAGGAGTACAACCGGCACATGGGCCGGTACTTCCCGGACATCATGCGCCTGATGGGGCTGCCCCTGGAGATGGAGGGGCCGTTCGTCCGCGAGAGCTACCGGATGGCCCACCTCGTGCCGCTCTTCCCCGGCGTCCGGGAGACCCTGGAGACCCTGCACTCGCGTGGCATCCGGATGGGGATCGCCACCGGCAAGGCCGGCCCGAGGGCCCGCTCCCTGCTCGACCAACTCGGCGTGCTGGGCCTCTTCGGCCAGGTGATCGGTTCCGACGAGGTGGCCCGTCCCAAGCCTGCCCCGGACATCGTGCTCCAGGCACTGGGCAACCTCGACGTGCCGCCGCACGAGGCCATGATGGTGGGCGACGCGGTGATCGACCTGCTCAGCGGCCGGGACGCCGGGGCGACGGCCGTCGCCACGACGTGGCACGGCGGGGACATCGCGGCGCTGCTCGCGGCCGGCCCCGACCTGGTCGTGCACGCCCCGGCGGAGTTGCTGGCGCACTGCCCGGCGGCCCTCGTCCACTGACCCGGACCGGAGCGCGCCCGGGGGGGGCCCGGGGG
>NZ_JAGPXV010001060.1:0-973 GCF_018070405.1 Micromonospora sp. D75 | reverse complement strand
AGGATGGGCACATGAGCGACTGGACTGCCTTCGGACGGGTGGACGAGGACGGCACCGTCTACGTCAAGACGACCGAGGGCGAGCGGGTGGTCGGATCCTGGCAGGCGGGCGCACCGGAGGAAGGGCTCGCCCACTTCGCCCGGCGCTACGCCGATCTGGTGACCGAGGTCGACCTGACCGAGGCCCGGCTCAACTCGGGCGCGGCTGATGCCGGCCACTCCCTGACCACGATCCGGCGGATCCGCGGTTCGCTGGCCGAGGCGCACGTGGTCGGTGACCTCGACGCGCTGGCCGCCCGGCTGGACAAGCTCGCCGTCGTCGCCGAGGAGAAGGCCGGCGAGGCCAAGGCGGCCCGCGAGGCCGCCCGCGGTGAGGCGCTGGCGCGCAAGACCGCCCTGGTCGAGGAGGCCGAGAAGCTGGCGGCCGAGTCGACCGGCTGGAAGACCGCCGGGGACCGGCTCAAGGAGATCCTCGACGAGTGGAAGACCATCCGCGGCGTCGACAAGAAGACCGACGGTGAGCTGTGGAAGCGGTTCGCCGCCGCGCGGGACGGCTTCACCCGCCGCCGGGGCGCCCACTTCGCCTCCCTGGACCAGCAGCGCAAGCAGGCGCAGACGGTCAAGGAGGAGCTGGTCGCCGAGGCGGAGAAGCTCAAGGACTCCACCGACTGGGGCGTCACCGCCGGGCAGCTCAAGGACCTGATGGCCCAGTGGAAGGCCGCGCCGCGCGCCGCCAAGGAGGCCGAGCAGAAGCTCTGGGAACGGTTCCGGGCCGCGCAGGACGAGTTCTTCAGCCGGCGCAGCGAGGTCTTCTCGGCACGCGACAACGAGCAGCGCGCCAACCTGGAGCGCAAGCAGGCGCTGCTGGCCGAGGCCGAGGCGCTCGACGTCGACGCCGACCCGAAGGGCGCCCAGGCGAAGCTGCGGGAGATCCAGGCGCAGTGGCACGAGGCCGGTCGCGTGCCCCGCGAGGC
>NZ_JAGPXV010001059.1:0-977 GCF_018070405.1 Micromonospora sp. D75 | reverse complement strand
GGCACCCGGGTGGTCCGGGGCAGCCTCACCATCAACGGCACCCCGGTGACGGACACCGCCACCTACCGGGTCACCGTGAACAACTTCCTCGCCGGTGGCGGTGACGGCTTCAGCGTCCTGACCGGCGGCACCAACGCGGTGACCGGCCAGATCGACCTGGACGCCTTCACCGCGTACCTGACCGAGAAGTCGCCGGTCTCCCCGCCGGCGCTGGACCGGATCCGCACCACCACCGAGGTCGCCGCCGGCTGACCGCCGACGCACCGCAGACGGGCCCCGGAGCGAATGCTGCGGGGCCCGTTCGCGTGTCAGGCCGCCGGGGACGTGTCCCGGGTCAGGTCGCCCGCGCGGGCTCGGGCTCCGGCGCCTCGGCGGCCGTCAGGCGGCCGTCCTGCGCGGCGGTGAGCAGCGGACGCAGCGACAGCGCGAGCAGCGAGGCGGCCAGGCAGCCGCCCACCACGACCGCCACCCAGACCCGGCCGTTCGCCGCGCCGATCAGCGGCCCGGCGGTGACCGGGCCGACCACACCGCTGATCCCGAAGATCATCGAGCTCATCGCGTTGTACCGGCCACGCAGCTCGTCGGTGGCGAGCGCGTTCGTGAGCGCGGGCATGACCGGAGACAGCATCGTCTCGCCGAACCCGAAGATCGCCGAGCAGGCCACCACGCCGAGCGCCGCGAGCAGCGCGTTGCCGCTGCCCACCACGCCGGCCGCGCCGAGCACCAGCCACGCGCCGGCGAACACCGCGCCGACGGTGGCCAGGGCACGGGTACGGCTGCGCCCCTCCAGCCGCCGGATCACCAGCAGCTGGGAGAGCACGATCATGACGGTGTTCGCGGCGAGCGCCCACGCCACCACGCGCGGCGTCACCTCGACCACCCGCACCGAGTACGCCGCGAAGCCCACCTCGATCTGCGCGTACCCGCAGGTGGTGAGCACCAGGCCGAAGATGACGAGGCGGCGGAACGGCCGGTCC
>NZ_JAGPXV010001058.1:0-980 GCF_018070405.1 Micromonospora sp. D75 | reverse complement strand
GGGCTGCAGGCCGTGGTCGACTGTCACCAGGCCCGCCGGGCGGCCGAGGCGGGGAGCCACGAACGCGGTGGCGGCGGCGAGCGCGAGCGAGTCGGCGCCGCCGGAGCAGGCCACCAGCACCGGTCCGGCGCCGGGCAGGCCGGTCAGCGTCCGGCGTACGGCGAGCCGCACGGCGGCGACGGCGGGAGCGGGCGACGGAGAGCGGCGCGATCGCGCGCCGGAATCAGCCCGGCCGGGGCGATCCACCGAGCCAGCCGGATCCGCCGAGCCGGCGGGACCGCCCGGCACGACCGAGCCAGCCGAACTCAGCGCACCGACCGAACTGGGCGAACCACCCGGGCCGGGCGGGTCAGCCGAGGGGCGGGGTGGCACCGGCGGGCCCGTGTACGCGGTTCACCCAGGCGTCCGGGTCGCCCAGCTCGTCCAGGCGCGGCAGCGTCAGTGGCGACGAGAAGATCTTGTTGAAGCCCGGCATCCCCACCCGGTCGACCACGCCGTGCACGAACTTGCGACCCTCGGCGTACTGGCGCATCTTGACCTCGATGCCGAGCAGCCGCCGGATCGCCTTCTCCAGCGGGTTGCCGGACTCGCGGCGGCGGTTGAACGCCGCCCGGATCGACTCGACGCTGGGGATGACCTGCGGACCGACGCCGTCCATCACGAACTCGGCGTGCCCCTCCAGCAGCGTCATCAGCGCGGTCAGCCGGTCCAGCACGGCGCGCTGGGCCGGGGTCTGCACGATGTCCAGCACGCTGGCCCGGCTCTCCGGGTCCTTGACCGCGTCGGAGAGCGTGGCCACGCCGCGGCGGAGCCGTTCCAGCAGGTGCTCGCCGCCCTGGGAGGCGTCCACGAACGCCTGCACCTCGCCGAGGAAGTACGCGCGCATCCACGGCACGGCGGTGAACTGGGTGCGGTGGGTGACCTCGTGCAGGCACACCCAGAGCCGGAAGTCGCGCGAGTTCGCGCCGAGCTTCCGCTCC
>NZ_JAGPXV010001057.1:0-986 GCF_018070405.1 Micromonospora sp. D75 | reverse complement strand
GACCAACCCGACCCACCACACGCTGTACGCCCAGGTGCGCGACGCCTGGGTGCCGTCGGCCGGGGCCCGCCCGGACGTGCCGCCGCAGCGCCTGCTAACCGTGCCGCCCGGTGGCGTCGCCACGCTGCCGGTCCGGCTCACCCCGACCCGGCGCGGCGACCGGCCCGCGGTGGCGCTGACCGTACGCTCGCTCGGGCCGATGCGCCTGGGCGCCCGGCAGCGCGCCGGGCAGCCCGCCACCCCGCCGTGGACGCTGCGGGTGCTGCCCCGGTTCGACTCCCGCCGGCACCTGCCGGAGAAACTGGCCCGGCTGCGGGTCATCGACGGTGTGCAGGTGACCCGGGGGCGCGGCCACGGCACCGAGTTCGACACGCTGCGCGAGTACGCGGTGGGCGACGACGTCCGTTCGATCGACTGGCGGGGCAGCGCCCGCCGCGCCGACATCCTGGTCCGCACCTGGCGCCCGGAACGGGACCGGCGCCTGGTCTGCGTTCTGGACACCGGCCGCACCTCGGCGGTCCGGCTGGGCGACGAGCCCCGGCTGGACACCGCCATCGACGCGGCGCTGCTGCTCACCGCGCTCGCGGCCCGCGCCGGTGACCGGGTGGACCTGCTGGCGGCGGACACCGAGATCCGGGCGCGGGTGACCGGCAGCGGCCGTCCGGCCCTGCTCGCCCGGCTGGTCGAGGCGGTGGCGCCGCTGGAGCCGACGCTCGCCGAGACCGACTTCGAGCTGATCGCCGGCGAGGTGCTGCGCCGGGAGCGGCAGCGCAGCCTGGTGGTGCTGTTCACCGCGCTGGAGGCGGGCGCGATCGGCGAAGGGCTGCTGCCGGTGCTGCCCCGGCTGGCGACCCGGCACCGGGTGGTGCTGGCCGCCGGCAGCGACCCGGTGCTGAGCAGGCTCGCCACTGCCACCCCGACCGGCCCGGACGACCCGTACGCGGCCGCGTCGGCGTGGCGGGCGCTGGCCGAGCGGGCCCGGGTAC
>NZ_JAGPXV010001056.1:0-989 GCF_018070405.1 Micromonospora sp. D75 | reverse complement strand
CAGCGCCGACTGACCCAACCCGCACTCCGGCTGTGCGCCCGGGCCGGAATATGGCACGGTGAGATCCAGGCACTTTCGGCCGGCGCCACGGTCGGGGGCGAGCGTAGGTGCGGAGGGGCGAGATGGGCGAGCACGAGGTTCCGGCGGAGAAGGTCCACCCCGGACCGACGCCCGACGCCGCCGACCCTGCCGACGACAGCCCGGCAGCGGCCCGCCCCGGGCCGGTGGCCGTCGCGCGGGCACGGGTGACCGTCGCCGGGGCGGCCGTACCGCCTCCCGCAGGCGACGAGCCGCCGGCGGCGCCGTCGAGCCCAACCACGTACCGCGCGGGCACCCCGGCGGACGCCCCGCCGCTGGACCGGCGTCAGCCCGGCGCGACAGTTCCCCCGTCGACCTGGTCCGCCTTCGCCGTGGCCGAACGCCCGGCGACACCCGAGGCCCCCATCAGCACACCCGCTGCGGGTACGCCCTCCCCGGCCACGCCGGACGGCCCGGCTGCCGGTATCCCGGCTCCCCGTGTCTCCGGTTCCGCCCGGGTGCCCGTGCCCACTCCGACGGCCCTCGCCGACTCGGCTGCCCCGGCCGTTCCGCCTGCCGTGTCCGCTCCCGCCGTTTCCGCTCCTGCCGACTCGTCCACACCGGCCGCTCCGGCTGGCGTGTCCACTCCGGCGGGCGGCGAGACGCCGGGTGAGGACGCCGCCGGCGCGGATGCGGTCGCGACCGACGATCGACCGGACCGCGACGCCGCGCCGGGCGGGCCGGAGAACGCGGCCGGAAGCACCGCCACCGATCCCCGGGACGGCGCCCCGGCAGCCGGGTCCGCCGACTCCGGCACCGCGTCCCCCGCCCTCGCCGAGCAACCGGCCGGGCCGGGTGCGGTGCCCTCCGCGAAGCCCGCCGACCTCGATGCGGCGCCGTCCGCGAAGCCCGCCGGGCTCAATGCGGCGCTGTCCACGAAGCCGGCCGGGCAAGGCGGGACGGCGCCGCAT
>NZ_JAGPXV010001055.1:0-989 GCF_018070405.1 Micromonospora sp. D75 | reverse complement strand
GAGAAGATCACCGACGAGGGCGACGGCGGCGTGAAGCTGGTCGAGTTCCTCGCCTCCGAGAAGTTCGTGTGAGAGGTCGCTGACATGTCTGAGGTTCTCGTCGTCGTCGAAGCCACGCGTGAGTTCGGCGTCAAGAAGGTCACGTGCGAGATGCTCACCCTTGCCCGCGAGCTGGGCACCCCGAGCGCCGTCGTGCTCGGTGGTCCTGGTGCCGCCGAGGCGTTGAGCGCCAAGCTGGGCGAGTACGGGGCGGAGAAGATCTACGCGGCCGAGGGTGAGGAGATCGACGGCTACCTGGTGGCCCCGAAGGCGACTGTGGTCGCCGACCTCGTCGCGCGGGTGCAGCCGGCGGCGGTGCTGCTGGCGTCGTCGCAGGAGGGCAAGGAGATCGCCGCGCGGCTGGCGGTGAAGCTGGACAACGGCATCCTGACCGACGTGGTCGGCCTGGCCGCGGACGGCACCGCGACGCAGGTGGCGTTCGCCGGGTCCACGATCGTCAAGGCGAAGGTCACCAAGGGTCTGCCGCTGGTCACCGTCCGCCCGAACTCCCTCGCTCCGGTCCCGGCGCCGGCCAGCCCGGCGGTGGAGCAGCTCACGGTGTCGGTCACCGACGCGGACAAGCTGGCCAAGGTGGTGGAGCGGGTCGCGGAGCAGAAGGGCTCCCGCCCCGAGTTGACGGAGGCGTCGGTGGTCGTGTCCGGCGGGCGTGGTGTCGGTAACGCGGACAACTTCAAGCTGGTCGAGGAGATCGCCGACCTGCTCGGCGGCGCGGTCGGCGCGTCCCGCGCGGCGGTCGACTCCGGCTACTACCCGCACCAGTTCCAGGTCGGCCAGACCGGCAAGACCGTCTCTCCGCAGCTGTATGTCGCGCTGGGTATCTCCGGGGCGATCCAGCACCGGGCCGGCATGCAGACCTCGAAGACCATCGTCGCGGTGAACAAGGACGCCGAAGCGCCGATCTTCGAACTGGCCGACTACGGCGTGGTCGG
>NZ_JAGPXV010001054.1:0-1013 GCF_018070405.1 Micromonospora sp. D75 | reverse complement strand
CAAGGTCGCGTTCTCCGGCGCGCAGATCGACCCGATCCTGCCGGTGGACCTGCTGCCCGACCCGATCTACCTGGACGACATGGGCGTGCTGGCCGGCGCGCTGTTCTACCTGGGCCGGCTGGCCGTCAAGCATCGTGCCGCCCAGGTGGAACAGCGGGCCACCGGGAAGTCCCCGGCGCTGCCGCCCGGCGCGGCGCCCCGCCGATGAGACACGCGAACGAGGAGACGGCATGGCGGGACGGCACCGGTTGGATCCGCACGACGGGCGGGTGGCCCGCTTCTTCGCGGACCGGCATCTCGCCACGCTGACCACGCTGCGCGCCGACGGCACCCCGCACGTCGTACCGGTGGGGGTGACCTTCGACCCGGAGGCCGGCCTGGCCCGGGTGATCACCTCGGCGGGGTCGGCCAAGGCGCGGCACGTCGCGGCGGCCGGACCGGACGGCACTCCGGTGGCGGTCTGCCAGGTCGACGGCCGCTGGTGGCTGACCGTGGAGGGCCGGGCGGCGCTGCGCCGCGACCCGGCTTCGGTGGCCGAGGCCGAACGGCGGTACGCCGAGCGTTATCGCACCCCGCGTCCGAATCCGGAGCGGGTGGTCATCGAGATCGCGGTGACCCGGCTCCTGGGCAGCCTGCCCGACTGAGGCGCTCTGTCCGGTTTCGCGGTGGCCCCGGTCACGCCTGGAAATGAGGCCCGGAAGCAGGGCGGTTGAACTCTCCGTACGCCGAGCGCCACTCCTGGTGCCGCGTCTCCCGCACGGAGCCGTCGACCCCCGAATGGAGCCTCGACATGAATCCGATCATCCGCAAGTGCCTGCTCTCCGTCGCCGGTCTCGCCGCTGCCGGCGGTGCCGTCGCCGGCCCGGCCGCCGCCCACGCGGCCCCGGTCAAGGGCAAGGGTGACCGCACCGCCGACTACGAGTACCAGGCTCAGCCGAACTTCTTCTACTGTGGTCCCGCCTCGGCCCGCATCGCGCTCTCGGCCGAGGGCAAGGACGTGAGCCAGGACGAGC
>NZ_JAGPXV010000106.1:0-12369 GCF_018070405.1 Micromonospora sp. D75 | reverse complement strand
ATCCACGACCTGGTCCGGTACGGCCCGACCGCGATGAACGCCCAGCCGCTGCGGGTGCTGCTGCTGCGCTCGACGGCGGCCCGGGCGCGGCTGCTGCCGTACGTCAGCGCCGGCAACCGGGACAAGACGGCGACCGCGCCGCTGACCGCCGTGCTCGCCGCCGACGTGGACTGGCACGACCGGCTGCCCGAGCTGTTCCCGCACCGGCCCGGCGCCCGCGACTGGTTCACCGGCGACCCGGCCGGCCGGGAGGCCCAGGCCCGGTTCAACGCCGCGCTCCAGATCGGCTACTTGCTGGTCGGGGTACGCGCCGCCGGGCTGGCCGCCGGACCGATGGCCGGGTTCGACGCGGCCGCTGTGGAGCGGGAGTTCTTCCCGGACGGGCGGCACCGGGTGCTGCTGCTGATGAACATCGGCCGCCCGGCCCCGGACGCCTGGCGGGAACGGCTGCCGCGCCTGCCCTACGAGGAGGTGGTCGGCACGCTGTGAGTCAGCGCGGCTCCCACGCGTCCGGCTGCGCGGTCAGCTTGCGCACGTGCGCCGGCAGCCGGCCGCTGACCAGCTCGTCCAGGCTCACCTCGTCGACCACCCGGCGCACCGAGGCGCGTACCGCCACCCAGAGGCGGGGCAGGTTCTCCGCCGCCCCCTCGTACCGCGTCTCCTCGGGGCGCAGCCCGCGTACCCCGGCGAGCGGGCCGTCGACGGCGCGCAACACGTGCCCGATGGTGATCTCGCGCGGCGGCCGGGCCAGCGTGTAGCCGCCCTCGGCGCCGCGCTGGGCCCGGACGACCCCGGCCCGGCGCAGGTCGGCCAGGACCGCCTCGAGGAACTTGCGCGGCATGTCCTGCTCCGCCGCGATGGCCTGGGTGGACAGCAGGGTGGGGTACGCGGTGGCCAGGCTCAGGGCTGCCCGGACCGCGTAGTCGCCGCGCGCGGAGATCTGCACAGTGCCATCATGCCTGGCCGGTGGGTGCGGGGGAGTCGGCGGGCGGCCGGGGTCGCACCAGACGGACTGGCAGCGGCCGTTCCCGGTTGGCCCGGAACGTGCCCGGGCTCACCCCGACCTCCCGGGTGAAGAAGCGGCCGAAGTTCGTCGGCTCGGGAAAACCCAGGTCCCGGCCGATCCGGGCGATCGACTCGTCGGTGGCGGCCAGCAGCCGGCACGCCTGCAACGCGACCCGCTCGTCGATGACCTGCTTGGCGCTGCGCCCGGTCACCGCCAGGCAGGCCCGGGTCAGCGTACGCACCGAACAGCCCAGCTGGGCGGCGTAGTCCTCCACCCGGCGGGTGTGCCGGTAGCCGCGTTCCACCTCGCGGCACAGCCGCCGGAACGTGTCGGTCTCGGCCCGCGGCGCGGCACCGTTCTCCGGGTGCGGCAGCAGGCTCAGCCGCAGCAGCAGCACCGCGAGCTGGTGACGCAGCAGCGCCGCGGCGGGCGGCACCATCGCGTGCCGTTCGGCGTCCACGGCGAGCTGGCTGACCTCGCTGATCACCGCGTCCTCGTCCTCACCGGCGAGCTGACGGTGGGCGGGCACCGCCTCCGGGTCGACGTCGAGGCCGGCCAGCGCGTCCGGCCGCCAGCTCACCACTGTCGCGTCGAGCTGCGCGCCGACGCACCGCAACACCTGACCGGGGTACGCGCGCAGCAGCGTGCCGGGCCGGCAGGGCACCGGCCGGAAGTCCAGCTCGGCGGTGCCGTGACCGTGGGTGACCAGGATCAGCACGTCGCGGTCGAGCAGGACCGGCCGGGGCCAGCCGGGCTCGGCGGCGAGGTCGCCGAGCGCACCGGTGAGGATCTCGTCGGCGCCGGGGCGCGACTCCGGCGGGCCGGTGCGGGTGGCCGGGGAGGGCTGACCGGTAGTGACCATCTCCCCGACGGGAACCGGCCCGGCCGCACGTTGCATCTCGACGGTTTCGCCCGCACGGAGGCGGTCTTGTCGGCACGCACGGCCGACGGTTAGGTTACCGATCGGTAAGCCCCGGGTCGGCCGACCGGCCCCCGGCCGGGCGACGGCGATGGGATGAGCATGACGGAACTGTTCTCGGTCGACGGCAAGACGGTCCTGGTCACCGGCGGTTCGCGGGGGATCGGACTGATGATCGCGCAGGGCTTCGTACGGGCCGGCGCAAAGGTCATCATCTCCTCGCGCAAGGCCGACGTGTGCGAGTCGGTCGCCAAGGAACTCTCCGCCGAAGGGCACTGCGAGGCGATCCCGGCCGACCTCGGCAGCGACGCGGGCGCGCTGGCGCTCGCCGAAGCCGTGCGGGAACGCCACGACCGGCTGCACGTACTGGTGAACAACGCGGGCGCCACCTGGGGCGCGCCGCTGGAGGAGTACCCGGAGGGCGCCTTCGACAAGCTCTGGGCGGTCAACGTCAAGGCCGTCTTCCGGCTCACCACCGCGCTGCTGCCGCAACTGCGCGCCGCAGCCGGCGCCGACGACCCGGCCCGCGTGATCAACATCGGCTCTGTCGACGGCATCCGGGTGCCGTGGATGGAGGTGTACGCGTACTCGGCCACCAAGGCCGCCGTGCACATGCTCACCCGCAGCCTCGCCCACCAGCTCGCCGGCGAGCGGATCACCGTCAACGCGATCGCGCCCGGCCCGTTCGAGAGCAAGATGATGGCGTTCGCGCTCGACGACCCGGAGTCGCGCTCGGCGATCGAGCAGCAGGTGCCGCTGGGCCGGATCGGGCGACCCGAGGACATGGCGGGCACGGCGATCTACCTGGCGTCGCGGGCCGGCGCGTACCTGACCGGCGCGGTCATCCCGGTCGACGGCGGAATCACCACGCGCGGCTGAGGCGTACCCCGGTGAAGACGGCCCGGGGCCGCGCGGACTCGGCAGATCCGCGCGGCCCCGGGTGTTGCCGTGTCAGCGACCGGCGAGCAGCCGGTTCACCGCGGTGTCGACGTCTAGGTGCTCGGCCTCACGGCCGCGCGGGACGACGACGTAGGTCCGGCGCAGGAAGCGCACCAGCACGCTGCGCGGAACCTCGAACAGGGCGTTGCCGTCCGGGGACGACAGCGCGAGCGCGACGAAGTCGCCGCGCGGTGTGGCCCACGGCCAGACCCGCACATCACCGATGCCGGCCGGCTCGTCGAGCCCGGTGACCAGCAGTTCGCGTGCGAACGACCAGCTCACCGCCTCGCCGCCGGCGGACTCGGCGTGGAACAGGACATGGACCGCATACGGGTCAGCAGGGTCGTAACGCAGACTGGCACGCACCGGCAAGGCGGTGGCGTCAGGCGCGACGAGCCTTAGCGACGTCTCGACCTCTACGGTCGTCGGTCGGATGACACTCATGGACGTTCTCCCCCCGGCACCGCTGCGGAACGCGCGTGTCCCGCTTTTCCCATACTCAGGTGCTGCTCCTGGCTACGCTCCGCCATACGCTGACTTCACCCAGTGGTGGGAAGGGGTTCGGAAAGCCCCCGGGAACCACTCGGCCCCGCGTAGAATTTCCGGTTCCGCCCACTCCGTCGTCCCGCCCGGCAACGGGTGGTTCAGTCGTCGACTTACTCCGGTAACGTCCAGTCGTCAGCAGGGGTGACGGTCCCGCGCGACACTGGGGGTGGAAATGGTCACGGGGGGCGGGTCGGTGACGTCGCGGACCACGGCCGAATCGCCGAAAGGTGCGGCCCGAGCAGCCGAAAGTCGGGGGTACGAGGTGCCTGTGGAAGGGCGGTCGCGAGGCACTCTCACGGAGCAGCGCCGGCGCCGACGTGGCTGGCGGCTGCGCCTGCACACCACCCTCGAACTCATCCGCGCCAACCCCACCGGCCGCGTCGCCCTGAAGATCTTCATCGGCATCCTCGGCGCGATCGTGGTCACCGTCGGCATCGCGCTGATCCCGCTGCCCGGGCCCGGCTGGCTGCTGGTCATCGCCGGCCTCGGCGTCTGGGCCGTCGAGTTCCACTGGGCGCGACGGCTGCTCGCGTTCACCCGCCGGCACGTCAACTCCTGGACGCAGTGGGTGAAGCGGCAGTCACTGGGAGTGCGGTTCGTGTTGGGCGCGGTCGGGCTCGTGTTCGTGTCCGTCGTGGTGTGGCTGTCACTCAAGTACAGCCTCGGCATCGACGTCGTGGCGCAGGCGCTGCACTACCTCGCGACGCACTGAGGCCCGGTTTTTGGTCCGGGCGGGTGATCGGGTAGAGTCATGCGCGCTGAGGGCGATTAGCTCAGCGGGAGAGCGCTTCGTTCACACCGAAGAGGTCACTGGTTCGATCCCAGTATCGCCCACCATGAATATAGGCAGGTAGGAAGCCCGTCACCGGGATCACCGGTAACGGGCTTCTCCGCTGTTGCCCCTTAAGTTGGGAGCAGATTGGGAGCACGGCGCTCCCGCCCTTGGTTGGCCTGGCATTCCCAAGGCCCTGGGCGGACGTTCATCGGCGTGCTGCGGCTCGGACCGTCGGTTGGCAAAGTCCACTTGCGACCGGCCTGATCGCATCTCCCGCCGCCCGCAGCAACTTGAGTTCCACCAGCAGGCCTGCTCGACCTATGGGTTCGACGGCCGAGCCAGCATTCATGCCCAGGAACGCTCGCTCCGGCGGCCTTGCTAGGGGTTGTGCCGGGTATCTTGCCCCCTTGTGCCGCCCAGAATTGGGATGCTGTCTAGCTGATCTTGACGGAGGTCTTTGGCGATGATGCCTGCCGGTCGATCTCGGTCCGCCGTGCAGGTAAGCACCTCGGTGGGGGTGATCGCAAGATCGACGTTGAAGTCGTGGCTTGCGTGGGGGAGTTCCTCGTCGAGGAGTTGGATCTGGTGGATGGTGGTGGCGATGGCGGTGCCCTTGGACACGAGTCCAGCCTCGGTGAGGAGCGCGATCTCTAGGTCGGAGTAGCCGGCGCCCTTGCCGACTCGTACGCCGTTTCGCCGGCTGACGGCGACGCTGCCGCAGACGATCAGGTCCACCGGGCGCATGTCGTCGGGGCCGATTGTAGGGGCGACGTCCGGTGCGCCGGTGCTGGTGACGGCAGCCTCGAACGGAGCGGTCAGAACGGTCGGGTCGAGCAGGTAGAAGGGCTTCGGCGTGGCGAGTCGCGGGACCGCCACGTAGAGCAGCTTGCCCTCTTGAAGAGCGCGTACTCGTACGGGCAGTTGGGCCCGGTCGGGATTGCACTTGATGACCCGTGCCTGCTTCCAGACATCCAGCTCGGCGAGTCGGGCAGCGGCGTCTTCTTTGCCGGTGAAGTCAGGGATGTGACCGTGAACGCCGATGGGTGCGGCGCCTTCGCGTTCAAGGAGATCCCAGACCCGTCGCCGAACGGACTGCTTGGCATCGCCAATGCTGGTCACGCTGCTCCTCCTACCGGGTCATGAGGGTGAACAGTCGGTCGTTGACGTCCTCGACCGAGGGCAGGTCGCGCCAGGGACGCAGTTGACGGGCTGCGGCGAAGGCGAGGTTGAGACCACCGCCGGCGCGGGTCCGCTCGATGACCTCGATGGTCTGGCGCAGGTGGGACGTGGCTGCATCGACGTCACGATGAAGGATGCTGGCAAGGGCAAGATTGCCGAGGACAACGGCGGTCGACTTGCGGCGTGCGGCGATGAGTTGCCGAGCCTCCTCTAAAGGCTGTGATGGCGTCGGCCGGCTTGCTCAGCGACAGCCAGCAAGACCCCGCGAGTCGCGCGTGATGGCTGGGACAGAAAAGGGCAGCGGCTGGATCTCGACGATCTATCGAAGCGAAGTGATCTTCAGCGATGCCAAGGGCATCGAAGCAGTCCCGGGCCTGGCCAAGCATCGCGTGCGCCTCGGCACGGTGCAGTTGGGCGAGGCCCGTGATCACATGGCTGTCGTTGCGGCTTACGGCGGCGGCGCGCGCCGTCAATCCAACGCCAGCGGTCGGCTGCTTGGTGCCGTATAGAGCGAGGTAGCTCTTGCGAAGCAGCGCGTTGGCCTCGGTATGCCCTTCCCCTCGTAGCGTGGAGGCCAGAGCTTGAGGGATAGAGGTTCATGGCTGAGATGAGACGCCAGTTCGATCCGGAGTTCCGGGCGGGCGCGGTGCGCATCGTGCGTGAGACGGGTAAGTCGATCGCGCAGGTCGCCCGTGACCTGGGGATTAACAGCGGGACCCTGGCCAACTGGGTGAAGAGGGACCGCGAGACTCGCGGTGAGGCCGCTGCCGGGAAGTTGGCCGAGGACGAGCGGGCGGAGCTGGCCCGGTTGCGGCGGGAGAATGCCGAGCTGGCGATGGAGCGTGATGTTCTCAAGCGATCGGTGGTCCTGTGGGTCAAGGAAGCGACGGGCCGGTGAGCGTGGCCGGGTTCATCGCTTCCCAGAGGACCGAGCATTCCGTGCCGCACGCGGTGGCCTGTCGGGCGTTGGGGGTGTCCGAGTCGTGGTTCTGCAAGTGGCGTGACCGGCCGCCAACGCGCCGCGATGACCAGCGTGTCCGGCTGACGGCCGCGGTCCAGAAGGTGTTCGACGACTCGGGCGGCACCTACGGCAGCCCTCGCATTGGCATCGAGCTGCGCGAGTCCGGCTGGCAGGTCTCCGACAACACGATCGCGCAGCTCATGGCCGAGCTGGGCTTGGCCGCGCGGGTCAAGCGCCGCCGACGCGGCCTGACCCGCCAAGGTAAGCGTCCGGCCGCACCGGACCTGGTCAAGCGGGTGTTCACCGCACCGGCGCCGGATGTCGCCTGGTGCGGCGACATGACCGAGATCCGTACCGACGAGGGCAAGCTCTACCTGGCCACCGTCATCGACCTGTACTCCCGTCGGAATCTCGGCTACGCGATGAGCGCCCACCACGACGCCGGGCTGGTCGTCGCCGCGCTGAACATGGCCGCCGTCACCCGCGGCGGCAACGTCGAAGGAGTGATCTTCCACAGCGACAGGGGCAGCGAGTACACCTCGGCCGACTTCGCCCGGGCCTGCAACCGGTGGAACGTACGCCAGTCGATGGGCCGGGTCGGGTCATGCTTCGACAACGCCGTCGCCGAGGCCACCTTCTCCACCATCAAGGTCGAGTACGTGCACCGCCGTCACTTCCGCACCCGTACCGAGGCCCGCCTGAAGATCGCCACCTGGATCACCGACTTCTACAACCGGCGCCGCCGGCACTCCGTCTGCAACTGGCGCTCACCCATCGACTACGAACGATCAGAAACCCGCGCCCTGGAGGCCCAGGCCGCATAACGGAGCCCTCCACGATTCCAGGGGATTGACAGTAACCGCGTCGCGGGTGTCCTGTGCGGCGCGGATCGCCTCGTCGAAATATGCGGCGCTGGCGGCGTGGTCGTGACGTTGGGAGGCGTCCCACACGAGCTGACCCATCAGCGTGGCGGACTCGGCGACGGCTGCGGCCAGTTCACGCTGAACCAAGCCGTCGCTGGCGTGCTGGCGGAGGAAGGTCGCCTGGCCGTGTAGCTGCCCCGCCTCGACGAGCAGAAGCGTCGAAGGCGTCCGGTCGTAGCGCTCGTCAAGGTGCTGCACCCGCTCCCGTAGGTAGGCAACGGTGACCAGGTCGACCCGGCGGGGGTGCCGCAGCACATAGTTGAGACGCTCGTTGGGCGGCGACGGTGGCTGGCCGACCTCGACCAGCAGGTCGGCCAGCTCCTCGACCGACAGCTTGAGAGCTGCAGCCAAACGCGGTCGATGCCACGGCTGTGGATCAGTCTCTGCCCGCTCCCACCGCACGACGGTGGAGCGGTCGACACCAAGAACTTCGGCAAGGCGTTCCTGACTCAAGCCGAACGCCTTGCGGCGCTCGGCCAGCCGATGCCGACGCTTGCCCGCGCGCCGCCCTCCTCCGCCGCTGACCATCACCGATCCATTCATCCAGCTAACGCCGTGTAGCGCAATGAGGATGCATCAGTTCTGCGTCATCGCCGCCCTGGGAAACACATGTCCTCCGCGATTAGGTGAAGACACGGGCGGCGATCAAGCCCGACCTAACGAGCGGGGGCGCGAGGTGAGCTCCGAAGAGCTAGATCCAACTGAGACAGCTGCCGAGGACAACCTTGATCATGGGTTGCTAACGCCGCATCGCACTTCCGCTCGCTTGTTGGTGATGCCCCATCTGCGTACTGCCATGAGGGCTGCGTGGGTGGGTGACCGGCGGCCTGCTCCTAGCCGCTGTAGTGCAGCGGTGGGTTCGCCTTTCCCCGGCGAGCCCACCACTCACAGACTTGGAAGGGGGCGGCGGCATGACGGTGTATGTCTCGCGTAACGCGAGGGACGACCAGACCTGGCGATCCGAAACCCTGACGCACGTTCCCGCGCGGCGGCAGAAGCATCCCCCTGATCCGCCGTTGCTCACCCATGTGTGGCGTCGGCTCTTTGAGCAGCAGGCCCGGGAGGGCGATCGCCGATGACTGGAGAGCCGCGCCGCGTCTTGGGGCGCCCGATCGCGAGGGAGCCCGTGGAGCACCTGCCGCTGCGACCGCTATGGCTGTGCCGCCGGTGCGGGCAGCCGTGGCCCTGCGGGGCGGCGAAACTCGCTCTCCTCGCCGAGTACCAGGACAACCGGGTGAGCCTGTTCCTCTACCTGGCCGGATGCCTGCACGAGGCGATCGACGATCTGCACCGGCTCAACCCCGCTGAGACGGGCACCGCTGCTGGCATGTTCGACCGGTTCCTCGGCTGGCCCGTCCGCCACACCAACTCCTAAGCCTGACCACAACCAGAGCCATCGGAATCGAGGAAACCTGACCCCAGCGGCATCGGCCGCATCAACGCGATTGGCCGGCCGGCGATCATCGCGGGTGGCGGCCCAGACTGGGATTTCGAATGGGCACACTTACCGGCAAAGGGCTTGCGCCGGTGCCCGCACGCCGGGACGTCACCGTGACTGGACACGGACGGCGACCACGACACCCAGGAGCGGGAGGACCGCGTCGGTGTAGGTCAGCGCTCTGGTACGTGGGCGTGGTTGTGATCAGCGGCCCGGTAGGCGGTGGTCGGATCGGGCGGTGCGGGCGCTGCCGTCACCATGCCTACGAACGACGGCGTCACCACTATGGTCCTGGGCCATTACCTCCGCGACGGGGCCGGTCCAGCCTGCGACCTGACCGGCGCCGAGCCGATCCGCCCGGCACAGCCTGTTCGTCCCGACCGACGTGATCACGATGAAGCTCTATGCCGCCGCCCAGCACGACGGCTGCGACTTCGACCCCGACGATTTCGCCACCAGATCCCGCTACGCGACGCCGACCGGTCCCAGGCCGGCCGGCGCTCCTCCGCCGCCGGTGGCTACCCCCTCCTTGGCTATCACCTGGCCCACCACGAGAAGGCTGCCGCTGCGGCACCGCTAGTTACCGATGCTCGCGGACTTTTTCGACCGACCAGCCGATGAACTGTGCGATTTCCTCGTCGGAGGTGCTCAGCTGCGCGACCCAGTCGTCGATTGCCTGCCCCAGCGTCGGCGGCATCCCCAAGGTGGTAACCGTCTGCAGCGGCTCTTCGTCGTCCAAGAAGTCTTCGTGGTACCACATGTCGTCGGGATCCAGCCGCTTCACCGTAGCGGCGTACCCGTCGTGCCCGTCGTCGCCCTCGGCGAGCAGCTCGTCGGTGAGCCAGTCCCTGATCTCCCAGCCGTCGCCAGAGGTTCGCCGCTCGAAGATGACACGGTGCCCCCGCCGGTTGAGATCCACGGCGAGGTCGTAGCGGGCCTCATCAACGCGCACCCGCTCCTGCAAGATGCGGACTATGTGCTCCTTGACCACGTCGGTGCTGCTGCGGTCACCGCGCCAGGTAGATGAGCCTCCCACCGCAGCGGCGACCCGGGTGTAGTTCTCCCCGGTCTTCGCCATCTCGGCGCGGATGGCCCGGGTACGTGCACGATTTCGCTTGCCCATGATGTTCCTCCGACGAAGGCCCACGCCCCTTCCAAGAAAGGGTCTGCCGGACATTCACGCTGCGTCGGCGACGGCTTGTCCTCGATCGCGGCCTGCGGCGTGGGCGCCGGCAGCTCGGAGACGGGCGGGCGTGACCGCCGCCCAGAGTCTACGGGTCTCGGCGCGACGCGGAGCACGACATACGGCGACCGCACGTCAGCCGGAACAGCGGCCGTCTCCTGTCTCAGTCGGCGTTGATGGACGCAGTCGAGCCGTACTGTCCAAAGAAGGGGTGTCAGGCCCAGGCGGCGATGCGGACGTCGGCGTGCCAACTCGCGTCTGTGCGCAGGTGCCGGAAGCCAACCCACTCCTGGGCCAAGCGCTCGCCGCGGGTGAGCAGGGCGGCGACCTGGCCCATATTCTCGCCGAGCCAGCCGGCCAGCCGGGCGGCGTCCGCCGGTGCCGCGGCCTTCTCCTTCGCCGCGATGGGCAGCCCGAGCTGCAGTAGGGCGCGGTAGAGGTGCATCGCGGGCCGCACCTGCGGTAGCCCGTTGTGCACGGCGGTCGCCGAGGCTGAGAGCGGGATCCGCAGCCCGCTCAGGTCCAGGTCGCCGAAGTACCGGATCTCGGCGACGGCGTGGCGGGCTCTAATCGTGTTCACCGACGCCGTGAACGTGTTGCCCAGGCCCCAAGCGACGTAGCCCAGGTCGTGCCGCTCCGGCAGGCTGTTCACCACCGACCACCACGTCGTCGCGTTCTCGATGACCAGCAGCATCCGCCCGGCGCCGACCCGCTGGTAATATCCGTCGCCGATCGCCTCGGTGAAGCGCTCCGCCAGCAGCGGCGGGTGCACCATGAACGCCCCGATGAGCCGCAGCAGCTCGTCGCGGTCAGAGAAGAGCGGTCCCGAACGGAGGGTGTCGAGCACCTTTTCCGGCATCGGGAAGTCCGCCGCCGACCCGTGCCGGCCGAAGATCTCCAATGATCGTTCGCGGATGGGCACCGGCGAGCGGTCCGGATTGGTCATCAGCCACCGGTTGACCGCTGTGTAGGCCGCCCGCTGCTTCGGGGTTGCCACCGGCCAGTGGGTGGCTAGCCCGCGCACCTCCGGATGCCACGGCGGCATGGGTGCCGGCCGCGCCGTAGCGCTGCGGGTCGGCAGCAGCCAGATCGCCGCAGGCAATGCCACCTTCTCGCGGTCGTCGGCGCGTAGGAGCCGGATCCGGCCTGAGTCTTCCAGCTCTAGCAGCAACCGCCGCAGCACCGCACGCTCGTACTCGTCGTCGGCGTTAGCCGCGGGGATGCGGTGGTAGGCCTCCCAGACGCGGCCGATCGGGACCCGCCTCCGGGCGGTCCGCTTCCAACCGCCGCGCTCCGCCGCCGCGCAGAGCTCGTCTAGCAGGTCACTGGCAGGACGGGAGGCGGCCATCAGTGCTCGGCGCGTACGAAGGTCCGGATCGCGGTGAGCTCGCCGCCGGCGTCCTCGGGACCCAGCTCGTCCAGCCGCTTGCGAAAGACGTGATCGACCGCCAGGTATTTGCGCCCGGCCCTCAGGTCGGAGTCGTTACGCAGCCGGATGATTAGCGGGAAGGCGCTCAGCGCGTTGGCGTCGAAGAGTCCGGTCGTGTAGATCAGCTGCACGCCCAGCGTCGCGGCGACCGACCGCTGCAGCTCGAGCAGGTAACCGGCCGAGGCTCGCCCGATCGGGTTGTCGAGGAACAGCACTCCGGAGTGCCGGTTTCCGATCCGGCCACGGTTGTTGGCCCGCAGCGCCGCCATCGTGCAGTACAGGATGATGGCGGCGGTCAACTGCTGCCCGCCGGAGAAGACGTCTTTGATCTCCGAGACCCGCTGCCGCTCAGGCCGCAGCGCCGAGTCCGGCTTCAGGACGTCGACGCGGAAGCCGCGCGGCACCGCCCGCCGGACACAGCGCAGCAGCAGGGTCATCCCATCGACGCCGCCGCCGTCGACTACCTCGTCGACAACCTCACCGATCGCCTCGAGCAGGGCCGCCTCCTCGAGTGGTTGGTACGCGACGCGCAGGAACTCCTGGCCCGACCAGCCGTCCAGGCCCTCTGGCAGCCGGGAAAGCCGCTGCGCGTTGCGCAGGGTACGGAAGGCGGCGCCAACCATGCCGTGCAGCCGCACATTGATCATGTCCCGGTGCCGGTCGATGCTGGTGAGCTCGTCAGTCAGCGACCGAAGCCGCGGCCGGAGCGCGGTGATCCACTCATCGGCGTGCCCTGCCAGGCTCGCACTGTCGAGCGCGGACATCTGCTGGCGGATGGTCGACTGGAGGAGCCGGAACCGGGAGTCCACGGCGTGCCGCCGCAGCGCCTCCGTGGTGCGGGTCAGTCGGGCGCGCTCGGTCGCGGCGCTGTCGTTCGCCGCGTTCAGGGCGGTGCGGAGGCTCCGCTTGCGCGCCCGCGCCGTGTCGAGGTCGTCGGAGAAGGCTGATGCGCTCTCGCCGGCGCTGACGTCGAGATCCTCGGCGAGGTCGGCGAAGCCGCGGGCGATTCCCCTGGCAGCCTCTAGCTCGGCGCCCGCCTTCTCGGCGACCTCACCAAGCTCAGCGTGGCGT
>NZ_JAGPXV010001053.1:0-1016 GCF_018070405.1 Micromonospora sp. D75 | reverse complement strand
CTGGCACCTGTTCCGCGGCACCCCGTCCCGCCTGTGGCTGGAGCAGACGTTCCGCAACGTGTTCGACGTCGACACGCCGCTGAGCCCGGCCACCGCCGACACCGTCTACGACGCGCTCGCCGCGCGCCTGGCCGAACCGGGATTCCGGCCCCGGGCGCTGTTCGAACGCTTCGGCATCGAGGTGCTCGCCACCACCGAGTCGCCGCTGGACGACCTCGGCCGGCACGCCAAGCTCGCCGCCGACGGCTGGGGCGGGCCGGGCGGGCGGGTGGTCACCACGTTCCGCCCCGACGACGTGGTGGACATGGAGTTCGGCAACTGGGCGGCAAACGTGGACCGCCTCGCCGAGGTCTCCGGCGAGGACACCGGCACGTACGCCGGATACCTGGCCGCGCTGCGGGCCCGGCGGGAGGCGTTCGCCGCCGCCGGGGCCACCTCCACCGACCACGGGCACCCGACCGCCCGTACCCTCGATCTCAGTCCGGCGCAGGCCGCGGCTCTCTACGACAGGGGCCGGCGCGGCCTGGCCGACACGGGCGACGCGGAGGCGTTCCGGGCGCACATGCTGCTGGAGTTCGCCCGGATGTCGCTCGACGACGGCCTGGTCATGCAGCTGCACCCCGGTGCGGTGCGCAACCACAACCGGTGGCTGCACGCCCGGCACGGCCGCGACGTGGGCGGGGACGTGCCGCAGGCCACCGAGTACGTGCACGCTCTCGCGCCGCTGCTGGACGCGCACGGCAACGACCCGAGGCTCACAGTGGTGCTCTACACGCTCGACGAGGACACGTTCACCAGGGAACTCGCCCCCCTGGCCGGCGGCTACGCGGCGCTGCGCCTCGGCGCGCCCTGGTGGTTCCTGGACTCCCCCGAGGTGCTGCGCCGGTTCCGCGAGGCGGTCACCGAGACGGCCGGCTTCTACAACACCGCCGGGTTCGTCGACGACACCCGCGCGTTCTGCTCCATCCCGGTACGCCACGACGTGGCCCGCCGGGTCGACGCCGGATTCCTCGCCC
>NZ_JAGPXV010001052.1:0-1027 GCF_018070405.1 Micromonospora sp. D75 | reverse complement strand
CCACCCGTCGAGTATCACCCATCCGTGTGACGGCGTCAGGTCCGCCGTACGCTGATGTCATGCCCCGGTACGAGTTCCGTTGCCGCGCCTGCGGCGACACCTTCGAGGTCAACCGCCCGATGGCCGAGGCCGCCCAGCCGGCCACCTGCCCGCGGGGTCACGCCGACACGGTGAAGCTGCTCTCCGCTGTCGCCGTCACCGGGCGTGGTGGTTCCGGCCCGACTGGTGGGATTCCCAGCGGTGGAGGTTGCTGCGGCGGCTCCTGCGGCTGCTGAGTTTCCGCCGCTCGTCCCGCGGGTCGAACCGGCTCTTGCCGCCCGTGTGATCTTTTGGCACCTTGGGTCGGAATCCGCCCAACCGTTCTCACGATGCGTGACGGCGCGATCATAGGGCAGCATGGATCCGACGTCAGCGGGCGGAGGTTCGACGTATGTCGCCAGAACACCACCTCCCGAGCGGGTGGGTGACCTTCGTGTTCACCGACATCGAAGGTTCGACCCGGCTGGCCCGGATGCTGGGCCCGGTCTACCGGCCGGTGCTGCACGAGCATCGCCGGCTGCTGCGGGACACCCTCGCCGGCACCGACGGGGCCGAGCTGCTGACCGAGGGCGACTCGTTCTTCCTCGCGTTCCCGGACGCCGCCGCCGCGGTGCACGCCTGCCTGACCGCGCAGCGCGCGCTCGCCGGTCACGACTGGCCCAACCCGGACGCCACGCCCCGGGTCCGGATGGGACTGCACACCGGCTACGCCGAGCCGCGCGACGGCGAGTACGCCAGCCCCGAGGTGCACCGGGCCGCCCGGGTGGCCGCCGCCGCGCACGGCGGGCAGGTGCTCTGCTCGGCCGCCACCGCCAAGCACGCCGAACCGCTGCCGGACGGTGTGTCCCTGCTGGACCTCGGCCTGCACCGGCTGCGTGGCTTCGACGACCGGGAGCGGCTGTTCCAGCTCGTCGCGCCCGGTCTGGAGCGGCGTTTCCCGCGCCCGCGCACCGCCGACGCGGCGGCTCACAATCTGCCCACCCAGGTC
>NZ_JAGPXV010001051.1:0-1029 GCF_018070405.1 Micromonospora sp. D75 | reverse complement strand
GGGCGGCGACGCGGGCGCACGCGTCGTCGCGGCTGAGCACGCCGGCCACGTGGGCGGCGGTCAGCTCGCCGCCGGAGTGCCCGGCGACCATGTCGGGGGCCAGGCCCCAGGAGCCGAGCAGCCGGTGCAGCGCCACCTCGACGGCGAACAGCGCGGCCTGGGTGAAGACGGTCTGGTCGAGCAGGTCGGCCTCGGCGGTGCCGGGCTCGGCGAACAGCAGCGGCTTCAGCGGCCGGGGCAGCCGGTGGTCGAGGTGGCCGCAGACCTCGTCGAGCGCCTCCGCGAAGACCGGGTACGCCTCGTACAGCTCCCGGCCGGCGCCGGCGCGCTGGGCGCCCTGGCCGGAGAACAGGAACGCGACCCCGCCGCGTTCGGCGGCGGCGCCGGTGACCAGCCCGGGGGCGGGCCGGTCGTCGGCGAGGGCGTGCAGCGCGGCGAGCAGACCGTCGCGGTCGTCGGCGAGCACGACCGCCCGGTGCTCCAGGGGCGAGCGGGAGACCGCCGAGGTCCAGGCGACGTCGGCCGGGCGCAGGTGCGCGTCGTCGGCGACGTAGGCCGACCAGCGCTCGGCCTGGCGGCGCAGCGCGGTGCGGGTTCGGCCGGTGAGCAGCACCGGCGCGGGCGCGGGCGGCACCGGGTGGTCCGCCTCGACGCCGGCCGGTTCGGGCTGTTCGAGGATGAGGTGGGTGTTGGTGCCGCTCATCCCGAACGACGAGACGGCGGCCCGGCGCGGCCGGTCCACGGCCGGCCACGGCGTGGCCTCGGTGACGAGGGTGACCGCGCCGGCGGCCCAGTCCACGTGCGGGGTGGGCTCGTCGACGTGCAGGGTGGCCGGCACGACGCCGTGCCGCATCGCCAGCACCATCTTGATCACACCGGCGACACCGGCGGCGGCCTGGGTGTGGCCGATGTTCGACTTGATCGAGCCGAGCAGCAGCGGCGCGGCGTCGCCCCGCTCCCGGCCGTACGTGGCGAGCAGCGCCTGAGCCTCGATCGGATCGCAGAGGGTGGTGCCGGTGCCGTGCGCCT
>NZ_JAGPXV010001050.1:0-1030 GCF_018070405.1 Micromonospora sp. D75 | reverse complement strand
CTCTACATCAGCCCGAAGACGGTCGAGGCGAACCTGGCCCGGGTCTACCGCAAGCTGGGCATCGCCAGCCGCGCCGAGCTGGGCGCAGCGATGGGCCGGCGTCCGGGCGACTGAGTCGCTCAGGACGCGGCCAGGGCGGTCAGGACGCGGCGAGCGTGTCCAGGTGCGCGCCGAGCAGCGCCCGGGCGCGCCCGGGTGGCATCCGCTCGGGGTGCAGCAGCGCGTGCAGCGCGAGCCCGTCGAGCAGGGCGTGCAGCCCGGCGATCGCCTCGGGGTCGGGGGCCGGTTCCCCGGTGAGGAGGCAGACGGCGAACTCGGCGGCGCGGCGGATGCCGTCGTCCGCCTCGGCCATCCGGGATCGCGCGGCCGGGTCGGTCTGGGCGCGCGCGGCGAGCAGCAGCCACACCTCGGCCTCGCGGACGCGCTGCCGGTCCAGCGGCAGCAGGTGTTCCAGCACCCGCTGGGCGACCTCGCGGGGGCTGCCGGTCCGGTCGTCGGCGGCGATCCGCTCGGCCGCCTCGGCCTGTACGTGCTCCATGGCGAACACCAGCAGTTCGGTCTGGGTCGCGAAGTAGTGCCGCAGCGCGCTCGGTGACCAGCCCGCCTCGGCCGCGATGCTGCGCACGGTGGCGGCGCCGACGCCGTCGCGGTAGACGACCCGCCACATCGCCCGCGCCAGTTCGGCACGGCGCGCGTCGTGGTCGACGATCTTGGGCACGGGCCCTCCGGAACCTGGTCGACGAACGCTGCTACGGTTATCGCACAGCGTACTAAAAAAGGAGGCCGCATGCTCGTGGCAGTGATCGTCGGATGCGAGGTGGCGTTCTGGGTGGTGCTGCTCGCCGGGCTGATCGCCCGGTACCCGCTGCGCCGGCCCCGCCTCGGCGCGGCGCTGCTGATCGCCGTGCCCGTGGTCGATCTCGTGCTGCTGGCCGCCACGATGATCGACCTGCGCCGGGGCGCGACAGCCACGTTCGCCCACGGCCTCGCCGCCGCGTACCTCGGGTTCTCGGTGGCGTTCGGGCACAGC
>NZ_JAGPXV010001049.1:0-1034 GCF_018070405.1 Micromonospora sp. D75 | reverse complement strand
CGGGCCGGGGCCCCCGCTGGCGGCCCACGGCGGGGAGGATCGGGTCGGGGTCCCCGTGGGAACGGCGCAGCGGCCCGGCGGGGCCGGTGTGGGTGGGGAACTGGCCCATCGCTCGGCTGCCCTACTCCCGGTCGGCGGGGGCGGCCAGCCGGCCGACCACGGCGGTGGCGGCGGCGACCGGCGGGGACACCAGGTGGGTACGCCCGCCCCGGCCCTGGCGGCCCTCGAAGTTGCGGTTGGAGGTCGAGGCGGAACGCTCACCCGGCTTCAGCGTGTCCGGGTTCATGCCCAGGCACATGGAGCAGCCGGCGAAACGCCACTCGGCGCCGGCCTCGGTGAAGACCTTGTCCAGCCCTTCGATCTCGGCCGCCTCGCGGACCGCGGCCGAGCCGGGGACCACGAGCATGCGTACGCCGTCGGCGACGCGGTGCCCGCGCAGCACGTCGGCGGCGGCACGCAGGTCCTCCAGGCGGCCGTTGGTGCAGGAGCCGACGAAGACCACGTCCACGGCCAGGTCACGCATCGGCGTGCCCGGGGTGAGGTCCATGTACTCCAGCGCGCGCCGGGCGGCGACCCGCTCCGGCTCGGTGACGAAGTCCTCCGGGGACGGCACCGTCGCGCCCAGCGGCACACCCTGCCCGGGGTTGGTGCCCCAGGTGACGAACGGCGTGATCCGGCTCGCGTCGAGCGTGACCTCGGTGTCGAACGTCGCGCCGTCGTCGGTGGGCAGCGTCCGCCAGTACTCCAGCGCCGCGTCCCAGGCGTCGCCCTGGGGCGCGTTGGGCCGCCCCTTCAGGTACGCGAACGTGGTCTCGTCCGGCGCGATCATGCCGGCCTTGGCGCCCCACTCGATGGACATGTTGGCGATGGTCATCCGCCCCTCCATGGAGAGGTCGCGGATCGCCTCGCCCCGGTACTCGACGATGTGACCGCGACCGCCGCCGGTGCCGACCTGCGCGATCAGCGCGAGCACCAGGTCCTTGGCGGTGACGCCGGGCGCCAGCTCGCCGACCACGTTCACGGCCATGGTCTTC
>NZ_JAGPXV010001048.1:0-1038 GCF_018070405.1 Micromonospora sp. D75 | reverse complement strand
GCCCGCGTACCCGCAGCACGTCGTGGTCGTCCATGTCCAGCACGGGGACGAGCAGCTCCAGCATGTGGTCGGAGATGGACGCGGCCCCCTCCATGCGTACCGGCGGACCGAACCGGCGCCGGGCCAGTTCCCGTTCCAGCGCCTGGAGCAGGTCCTCGTCGCGGTCCTCGTCCACCTCGACCTCGGCGTTGCGGGTCACCCGGAACAGGTGGCACTCGACCACCTGCATGCCGGAGAAGAGCTGGCCGAGGTGCACCGAGATGAGGTCCTCCACCGGCAGGAACCGCACGCCCGGCTGCTCCCGGTGGACCCGGACGAACCGGGGCACGTTGTTCGGCACCTTGACCCGGGCGAACAGCTCCGAGCCGCCGTCCGGGTCGCGTACCGAGACGGCCAGGTTCAGCGACCGGCCGGAGATGTACGGGAACGGGTGCGCCGGGTCGACCGCCAGCGGGGTGAGCACCGGGAAGATGTGCTCCCGGAACCAGGTGCGCAGCCGCTCCCGCTCGGCGTCGTCCAGGTCGCTCCAGCGCAGGATGCGGATGTCCTCGGCGGCGAGCTTCGGCAGCACGTCGTCGACCAGGCAGGCGGCGTGCCGGGCGACCAGGCCGGCGGCCTTCTCGGTGACGAGTTCGAGCTGGGTGCGCAGCGGCAGCCGGTCGCCACCGCGCACCGGCAGGCCCGCGGAGAGGCGGCGCTTCAACCCGGCCACCCGGACCATGTAGAACTCGTCCAGGTTGCTGGCGAAGATGGCCAGGAACTTCGCCCGTTCCAGCAGCGGGGTGCGCGGGTCCTCGGCGAGCGCCAGCACCCGGGCGTTGAAGTCGAGCCAGGACAGCTCCCGGTTGAGGAAGCGGTCCTCCGGCAGCGGCTGCGCCGGTGGCGACCCGGCGTCCGGGCCGGTCTCGTCCGGGCCGGTCTCGTCCGGGCCCTCGACCGGGTCGAGCGGCTCGTCCAGCCCGGTGGCGCCGGCCGCGTCCGGGTCGGCGCCGAGGCGCTCCTCCGGGGGCCGGGGCTGGCGGAACCGCCCGTCCGGGC
>NZ_JAGPXV010001047.1:0-1043 GCF_018070405.1 Micromonospora sp. D75 | reverse complement strand
GTTCCGGCCGAGCGTCCGCGCGCACCTGCTGGAGACGGTCTCGTCCCCGGTGGGGCTGCGCGAGTTCCGGCCCGCGCACGTGGCCGAGCGGCGTGGCGGCGGGTACACGGTGCAGCCGCTCGCCGGTGGCCCGTACACGCTGTCCGGCCTGTCCGACGCGAACGGCCTGCTGGTGCTGGGCGAGCGGGTCACCACCGCCGCCGCGGGGTCTACCGTCGACGTGCTCCTGCTGGACCGGCGCCGGTGAGCGCGAGGAGTGAGCTTGCGAGCCCCGCAGTCGCGAGCGAAAGGCAAGCCCGGTGAGGTTCTGGCGGGCTCCGGGGTGGCCGGCGGTGCTCGTGGTCGGCCCGGTGGTGCTGCGGCCGTACCGGCGCTCGGACGCCGGCGCCTGGTCGGAGATCCGGCGCGCGAACCGCGAGTGGCTGGCGCCGTGGGAGTCGCACGTGCCCGGCGGCTGGTACGAGACCAACTCGCCGGCGGCGTTCCGGCTGGTCCACGCGGACCAGCGCAAGTCCGCGCGCAGCGGTGAGGGCATGCCGTTCGCGGTGTGCCTGCGTGAGGACGGCAGCGAGCGGCTGGTCGGCCACGTCAACATCGGCAGCATCGTGCGGCGGGCGTTCTGTTCCGGGTACGTGGGCTACTGGGTGGACTCCCGGGTGGCCGGCCGGGGCGTGATCCCGACCGCTGTCGCGCTCGCCGTGGACCACGCCTTCGGTCCCGGTGGCCTGCACCGGATCGAGGTGAACATCCGGCCGGAGAACATGCCGTCCCGCCGGGTGGTGGAGAAGCTCGGCTTCCGCGAGGAGGCCTATCACGTGCGCTACATGCACATCGACGGCGCGTGGCGCGACCACATCGGATACGCGATGACCGGCGAGGAAGTCGCCGCCGAGGGCGGCGTGCTGGCGCGGTGGCACCGCGTACGTGACAACCGCCGCTGACGCGCCCGCACGGCGCGGCGCACTGTGAACTGGGTCGACGGCCCGGAACCTCAAGTAACTGCAAGCGGCGGCACGCGCTGCCCGCCCGCAGGCAGGGCGCCG
>NZ_JAGPXV010001046.1:0-1047 GCF_018070405.1 Micromonospora sp. D75 | reverse complement strand
GTTAAGTGAGTGTTTGAGATTCCGGCTCAGGTGTGGGTTGCCTGGGCCGGTTTCGTGTGTCGGGCCAGGCGGGTGACCATGACGTGGATCATGGCCCAGGTGACGAAGGCGGCGTGGCTTGTGGGTAGGTGTTCGTAGTCGCGGACGCAGCGGCGTTTCTTGCTGATCCAGGCGAAGGTGCGTTCGACGACCCAGCGGCGGGGCAGCACGACGAAGGTGTGTTGTCCGGGGAGTTTGTGGACCAGGTGCACGGTGAGGTCGAGGGCGTGGCGGGCCCAGGTGCTCAGGGTGCCGATGTAGCCGCCGTCTGCCCAGAGCAGGCGTAGGCGGGGGTGGAACAGCCGGGTGCGCCAGAGCAGGTCACGGGCGATGGTGCGGTCGTTGACGTGCGCGCCGGTGATCATGACGGCCAGGAGTAGGCCCATGGTGTCCACGACGATGTGGCGTTTACGGCCGTTGACCTTCTTCGCGACGTCGAAACCGCGGCTGTGTCGGGGCACGGTGTCCGCGGCGCGCACCGACTGAGAATCGATCGCTCCGGCGCTGGGATGCGCGTGCCGTCCGGCGGCGGTACGGCACTGCTCCCGCAACCGGTCGTGCAGACGCATCAACGTGTGGTCATCGCGCCATCGAGCGAACCACCAGTACACCGTCCCCGGGGGCGGGAACTCCCGCGGCAGGGCCCGCCACGGACAACCGGTGCAGGCCACATACAAGATCGCCGTGACGATTGCCCGCATCGGATGCGACGGCGGCCGCCCCCGCCGACCGACCGACACCGGCGTGACCAGCGGCGCGATCAACGCCCACTGCGCATCGGTCAGATCACTGGGATACCGCCGCCGCACCGCCCGTTCCCGTTCCCGCCGCACCCGCTGCGACGGATAACGGCGGGGCGACGCGGACGGCGTGACAGTGATCGGGTACAACGTCATCAGAAGGCCCTCGGTATGGAAACGGTTGGCTCGACACCACCGGACCTACCGAGGGCCTTCCCTCACCTCAACCCGACACGCCGCCGCACCCCAAATCTCAAACACTCACTAA
>NZ_JAGPXV010001045.1:0-1051 GCF_018070405.1 Micromonospora sp. D75 | reverse complement strand
CGGCGGTACGGGCCGGCCTGCGCGCGGGCACGGTCGCCGTGGACGACGTGGTCGAGGAGGGGCTGCGGCTGGAGCCACCGATCGTCACGTGGCGGCGGGTGGCGGCGATCGACACCACGCTCGGCGAGCTGCCGGTGGCGGCGGGCACCAGCGTGGTGGCCTGGCTGGCCCGCGCCGGGCGCGACCCGTCGGTGGTCGGCGCGCCGGGTGAGTTCCGCCCGGGGCAGCCCGGCTCGCGGCGGCACCTGGCCTTCGGCGCCGGGCCGCACCGCTGCGTCGGCGCGCAGCTGGCCCGGATGGAGGCCGCCGTGGTGGTCGCCGAGGCCACCGCGCTGCTCGACGGCGTGACTGTGGTGCGTCCGCCGTGGTGCCCGGACAACCTGACGTTCCGGATGCCCGACGCGTTCGTGGTCCGTCGCACCTGACGAAAGTCGGTGTCGGCCGTTGCCGTTCGACGGCAGTGTGGCGCCACCGCCGCGCAATAGCGTCACCGCATGATCACACTTCGTGGGTTGACGAAACGGTTCGGCGCCGTGACGGCCGTCGACGACCTGACCGTCGAGATCCGCCCCGGCCAGGTCACCGGGTTCCTCGGCCCCAACGGCGCCGGCAAGTCCACCACCATGCGGATGGTGCTCGGCCTGGACCGGCCCACCGCCGGGCAGGCGCTGGTCAACGGGCGGGACTACCGCACGCTGCGGCACCCGCTGTACGAGGTGGGCGCGTTGCTCGACGCGACAGGTGTGCACCCGGCCCGCTCCGGCGTGGCGCACCTGCGGGCGATGGCGCGCAGCAACGGCGTACCGGCCCGGCGGGTGACCGAGGTGCTCGACCTGGTCGGCCTGGACGCCCGCGCCGCCGGCAAGCCGGGCCGGGCGCTGTCGCTGGGCATGGGCCAGCGGCTGGGCATCGCCGGCGCGCTGCTCGGTGACCCGCCGGTGCTGCTGCTCGACGAGCCGGTCAACGGGCTCGACCCGGACGGGGTGCGGTGGATCCGCGGGTTCACCCGCCGTCTGGCCGACGAGGGGCGCACCGTCCTCGTCTCCAGCCA
>NZ_JAGPXV010000105.1:0-12385 GCF_018070405.1 Micromonospora sp. D75 | reverse complement strand
CATTCGGCCAGTTCGTCGAGGTCGAGCCGGCCCCGGGCGAACGCGTCCACCCGGCCCCAGCGGCCCGGGATGTCCAGCACCTCGATGCGTCCCATGCCCATCGGCAGGCGCGGGTCCACCGCCAGGTGCCCCTCGTGCGGCTCCAGGCCCAGCATGGTGCGGATCAGCAGCAGCGGCGCGCCGGTGGACCACGCCTGCGGACTGCACGCGGTCGGGTACTCCACCGGGAACTTCGTCAGCTCCCGCTGGTAGCCGCCGAACGCCTCGGGCAGTCGGCCGTCGAAGTAGGCGGCCGCGTCGAGGATGCCGTTGGCCACGGTGGCCGCCTCCTCGTTGAAGCCGTACCGGCGCAGGCCCCAGGCGACGAACGAGTTGTCGAACGGCCAGATCGTGCCGTTGTGGTAGCCGATCGGGTTGTAGCGGACCTCGCCCTCGGCCAGCGTCCGCACCCCCCAGCCGGACCAGAGCCGGGGCCCCACCAGGTGCTCGGCGACACTCGACGCCCGTTCCTCGTCCACGATCCCGCTCCACAGCAGGTGGCCGATGTTGGAGCTGAGCACGTCGCACTGGCGCCCGTCCGGGTCCAGCGCGAGCGCGTAGAAGCCGCGGTCGGCGACCCACCAGTCCTGGTTGAAGCGCCGCTTCAGCTCCGCGGCCTCGCGTTCGAGCTGGTCGGCGTACGTGTGGTCGCCCCAGAACACCCGGGCCAGTCGGGCCGCGCGCATCTTCGCGTCGTACGCGTAGCCCTGCACCTCACAGGTGGCCCGGGGAAACGGCGGCAGCGTGCCGTCGGCGTACGAGATGGAGTCCCACGAGTCCTTCCAGCACTGGTTCTCCAGGCCGGTGTCGGTGTTGCGCCGCTCGTACCAGATGTAGCCGTTGCCGATCAGGTCGGCGTACTTGTCGATCCACCTCAGCGCGGCCCGGCACTCCAGTTCCAGCTCCTTGACCAGCGCCCCGTCGCCCGTCCACCGCTCGTACTCGTCGAGCAGCACCACGAACAGCGGGGTGGCGTCCACCGAGCCGTAGTACGGCGAGTGCGGCTGCTCCTCGAACGCGGCGGTCTCGCCGTAGCGCATCTCGTGCAGGATCCGGCCCGGGTCCTCGTCCCGGAAGTCGTCGAACCGGGTGCCCTGCAGCGCGGCGAGGATCCGCAGCGTGGTCTTCGACATCTCCGGCGCGAACGGCAGCACCTGCAGGCAGGTGAGGATGCTGTCCCGGCCGAACATGGTCATGAACCAGGGCAGGCCGGCCGCGGGCAGCGTCTGCCCGCCGAGCGACAGCGGCGAGAAGCGCAGCGCAGCGAGGTCGACCAGGCTCCGCCGGTAGGTCGCGGCGAGATCTTCGTGCTCGCTGTTCAGTTTCGGGGCCCGGCTGATCCACTCCTCCAGGTCGTGCTGGAGCGCGAGCCGCTCGACGCCGTGGGCGCGCAGCCCGATCCGCAGGTCCCGGCCGCCGGGACCGATGGCGAACGTCTGCACGTCGATGACGGCGTCCCACTGCTCGTTGGGTTCCAGCCGCAGGCTCCAGGCGAAGCCGCGCTGGTCGTAGCGGGCCGGCTGGTTGGCGGAGACGACGGTCTCGCGCCGGAAGTTGCCCCGCCGGTAGCCCAGGCGCAGCCGGTCCGACTCGGCCTCGGCGTACAGCTCGCCCTTCTTGTTCAGGATCTCGTCCTTGATCTGGAAGAGGTCGGCGAAGTCGGACCCGGCGTCCATCCGGACCTCCAGGTCGACCGCCTTCTCGTCGTGGTTGAGGATGGTCAGCGTCTCCCGGAAGCTGCCGCCCACCGCCCGTTCCCGGATCACCGACAGCTTCGCGTCGATGTAGTGCGTGGCCATGCCGGGCACCAGGAAGAACCGGGCCTCGTAGTACTGCAGGTCGTCGTAGGACAGGACGTTGAGCCGCTCGCCGTTGACGGTGAGCACCCACTTCGACAGGTAGCGCGTGTCGAGCGAGAAGAGACCCGTCGGCTCGTTCGGGGTGGCCTCGATGTCGCCGCTGTCCTCGCTGACCACGAACGTGTTGCCGTCCAGGATGCGGACGGTGTTCTGCCCGGGCATCAGGCGCCCCTCCCACCGAACGTGTGACGTGGTCCCCGGGAGTCCGGCGGACCGGGGAAGACCCGCTCGACCTGCAACACCAGCCGGAGGTCGCCGACGACAGTCATGTCGCCGCGCAGCAGCGCCGCGATGGCGTTCTCCTCACCGCCGACCAGCTCGGCGAAGAGGCGCGGCTCGGTGCCGACCACGGTGTCCGCCTCGCCGTCCTCCTGCCGGACCCGCAGGTTGCCCCGTTCTATCTCCAGCAGCCAGTGCGTGGTGTGCGGGCCCTCGTGCAGGTCGAAGCGCAGCGTTCCGGATGTCTTGACCAACAGGGGCTCGAACCCCCGCCGGTCCAGGTCCTCGAAGAATCTTGTGGCCATGTCCACCATCCGGGCGACTCCTCCCGCGTTCCGCGGTCTTCCGTCCGGGATGCGGTGTCCCCACCCGTTCCGCGGTCAACCTCGCCCGATCCGGGTGACCGCCGCGTCGCCTGCGTGACGCGGAACGCCGGCCCCCGAACCGGGAGCCGGCGTCACCGCGTCGGTCAGGTCAGTTGTTGGGGTCGTCGGCGCTGATGTCCGCGAGCACCGACTGGGGTTCCCGCTCGACCGCCAGGTCACCCATGGAGATGAGGCCGATCAGCCGGCCGTCCTCGACCACCGGGAGCCGGCGGACCGCGTACGTGCGCATCAGGTCGGCGGCGGCCACCGCGTCGCGCAGGTCGCTCACCGTCGCGAGGTCGCCGAGCACCCGCTCGCGGACCGTGTCGTCGCCGATCGCGGCGAGCTGCTCGCGCAACGCGTCCTCGGCGGTGAGGTCGACCGGCAGGTCGAAGCCGATCCGCAGCACGCCGCGCCCGGCCAGGTCGTCGAGCTGCGCGTGCACGTCAGCGGCCCGGCGGAAGCCGCTCGCCGGGTCCGCGAGCAGCGCGGCGACCAGGTCGGCCACGCGCGGTCCGCGCCGCGCCAGCGTAAGCAGCGCGGCGGTCGCCGCCGGGAGCGTCTGCGGTGGATGGTGCGGGCGCCGCAGCACCCGGTCGCGCAGGCTCAGGTGCGGGGCCAGCCGCACCGGCAGCCAGTCCCGCACGCCTGGTACGCGGGCGAAGGCCTCCGCGAGCGCGTCCAGGCCCCACCGCTCCAGGAACACCTTCCGGGTACGCGTCAACGCCGCGCCGGGACGCACCGTCGCGATCGGACCGCTACCGCCCAGCTCGGTCCAGCAGATCGGGCCGAAGAAGCCCACCGTGTCGTTCTTCAGGCAGTACCGCTGCCAGTACTTCGCGACGACCTCCTCCCGGTGCCGCCGGCGCAGGTTGCGCGGGGCGTGCGGGCCGTCGCGCCGGATCGCGTCGACGGCGAGCAGGACCGCAGGGTTCTGCCAGGTCAGCGCCGTACGGAAGGCGTCGTCGCAGGCGATGCCGTAGACCGCCTGCCCGAGGTCGGCAGCGGCGGCGTCGAACGCCGCAGCGAACTCCGCGGCGTCGCCGTCCCCGCGCAGGTGCCGGTCGGCCGCCTCCGCGAGCGCCGGAGCGGCGAACCGGCTCATCCCGCCGGCCGGAAAACCGGCCGACCGGAGCAACGCGGAACGCCATACGTGCCAACGGGTTCCGGGCAGGGACGTGAGATGCTCTCGGGGCATGGGGGAATGGTAAGCAGCGGCGGATCTGCGGCGGGACGGTCGAGCATGAGCTTCGGGCTGGTGTCCTTCGGTGAGGCGCTCGGCGACCCGGCGCCCGTCGCCGACGTGGTGGCGCAGTACACCGACGACGTCAACCGCGTCCTCGGCTACGGCTACCGGCGGGTGCACCGCGCCGCGCCGGACGTCGGCCTGACCGACCTCGCCGAGCGGGCCGCCCGCCGCGCCCTGGACGCCGCCACGCTGCCCGCCGCGCGGGTGGACCTGCTGGTGCTCGCCGTCACCGACCTCACCGAACACCTCTACTGGGACGCCGCCGCCGACCTGGCGTACCGGCTCGGCGCGGCCGGCGCCGAAGCGGTGCTGCTCACCCAGGCGTGCACCACCGGCGTGCTCAGCCTCGACACCGTCGCCGGCAAGTTCGCCACCCACCCGGAGTACGACACCGCGCTCGTGATCGCGGCCAACCGGACCTGCGAGGCGTACTGGAACCGGATGGAGACCCAGCCGATGGTGTTCTCCGACGGCGCGGTGGCCACAGTGGCCCGGCGCGGGCACCCCCGGCTGCGCTGGCAGGTCACCGAGGCCGCCACCGACGGCCGCTACGCCGGGTTCTACCGGCTCGACGGCGGTGGCGCCGCGGCGCCGTTCGCACCCGGCGCCGAGCCGCCGGCCGCCCGCGACGTGTGGCACGTGATGGAGTTCTTCGACTACGACCCCGAGCAGTTCGCGCAGTATGCCCGCCACCTCGACGAGCGGATGGTGCGGGTCACCGAACGCGCCTGCGAGCGGGCCGGCGTCGCCGTCGCCGACCTGGCGCGGCTGATCCTGGTCGCCGACAACGAACGCGCCATGACGTCGCTCGCCGAGGCCCACAAGGTGCCGCCGGAGCGGACCAACCGGGCACTGGCCGCCGAGTACGGGCATCTCGGCGCGGCGGACCAACTGTTCGGGCTGAGCCGCCTGCTCGACGCCGGTGAGCTGCACGAGGGCGACCGGGTCGCGTTGATCTCGTTGGGCCGGGGCACCCACTGGGCCTGTACGATCATCGAGGTATGAGCATGTCCAGCCGGCTGGTGCGGCTCGTCGCCGACGTGCTGGAACTGCCCGTCGACCAGGTCGACGCGCAGACCGGTCCCGCGACCACCGCCGCGTGGGTGAGCCTGCGTCACCTCCAGATCGTCGTGGCCGTCGAGGACGCGTACCGGATCTCGCTGACGCCCCGGGAGATCCGGACCGTGCGGTCGGTGGGCGACCTGCGCGCGCTGCTCGCCCAGCGGGGCGTGCCGGAGTGAGCGCCGCGCCGGCCCCGCTCGACGACGCCGACCTCGACGCGGGGCTGCTCATCCGCCGATTCGAGGAGCACCTGCTGCGCCTGTACGCCGACGGTCACCTCGCCGGCACCACGCACACCTGCCTCGGCCAGGAGTACGTCCCGGTAGCGCTGGCCCCACTGCTGACCGGGGACTTCGTGTTCAGCAACCACCGCGGACACGGGCACTACCTGGCGCACTGCGGCGACCCGGAGGGCCTGCTGGCGGAACTGCTCGGCCGCGACGGCGGGGTGTGCCACGGGTACGGCGGCAGCCAGCACCTGCGCCGGGACCGGTTCCTGTCCACCGGCGTGCAGGGGGAGAGCCTGCCCGCCGCTGTCGGCGTGGGACTGCACCTCAACCGCACCGGGCAGGACGCGATCGTGGTGGCGTACATCGGCGACGGGACCTGGGGCGAGGGTGCTGTCTACGAGGCGCTGAACATGGCCGCGCTGTGGCGGGTGCCGCTGCTCGTCGTGGTCGAGCACAACCGGATCGCCCAGTCCACCCCGACCACCGCGCAGCTCGCCGGCACCATCGCCGGCCGGGTCGCCGGGTTCGGCATCACCGTCAGCGAGTCCGGCTCGTTCGACCTCACCGAGGTACGCGCCGCCGCCGCGCCGCACGTCGAGCGGGTCCGCGCCACCCGGACGCCGCACGTGCTCGTGCAGCACACGGTCCGGCTCGGCCCGCACAGCAAGGGCGACGACACCCGGCCCGCCGACGAACTCGACCGGCTGCGCCGCCTCGACTGGCTCCAGCGGTACGCCGAGGCGTACCCGGAGCGGTTCGCGGCCGCCGACGCGCGGGCCCGGCAGCGGGTCGCGGAGGTCTCGGCCGAGGTGCTGGCCCGGCCGCTCGCGCGCGGAGCGGCGGCGTGACGCGCGCGGAACGGGTGAGCCGCAACCTCAACCGTGCCCTGCACGCGCTGTTCGCCGCCGACGAGCGGGCCTGGCTGCTGGGGGAGGACGTCGCCGACCCGTACGGCGGGGCGTTCAAGGTGACCCAGGGACTCTCCACCGCCTACCCCGACCGGGTGCTGTCGACGCCGCTGAGCGAGAACGGCATCACCGGCGTCGCGGGTGGCCTGGCGCTGTGCGGCGACACAGTGATCGTCGAGATCATGTTCGGGGACTTCGCCGGTCTCGCCTTCGACCCGATCCTCAACCTGATCACCAAGTCCGTCGCCATGTACGGCGAGCGCACCCCGATGCGGGTGGTGATCCGCTGCCCGGTCGGCGGCGGGCGCGGCTACGGCGCGACGCACAGCCAGAGCCCGCAGAAACACTTCATCGGCATCCCGCACCTCGCGCTGTACGAGCTGTCCCCGCTGCACGACGCGGCCGACGTGCTGGCCGCCGCGCTGCGCCGCGACGAACCGGCGATGCTGTTCGAGGACAAGATCCTCTACACCCAGCGGCGGTACGTGGACGGCCGCGTCGACGACCGCCTCGCCTTCGAGTCGCGCGGCGCGGACGGCAACTGGGCCCGCGTCCACGACCCGGACGCCACCGGCGCGCCGACGCTCGTCATCGCGCCGGGCGGGGTCGCCAACCGGGCGATCGCCGCCGCCACGCGGGCCGCCGAGCGGGGACGTACGGTCGAGGTGCTGGTCCCGGCACGGCTCTACCCGGTGGACGTGGACGGCCTGCGCGACCTGCTCGACGGCGCGCACGGCGTGATCGTCGCCGAGGAGAGCACCGCGGGCGGCACGTGGGGGAGCGAGGTCGCGGCCCGCCTGCACGCCGAGGCGTGGCCGCTGCTGCGCGGCCCGGTCGAGCTGGTCAGCTCCGCCGACCGGGTCATCCCGTCCGCGCCGCACCTGGAACAGGCGGTGCTGCTCGGCACCGACGCGATCCTGGACCGGATCATGCGCCTGCCCGCCGCGCCGGTGGCGACCGGCTACCGGGGCGGACCGGCTGACGCCCCGGCGACTCCGGCCGGCGTGTCTCCGGGCGTGCCCGGCGCGGTTCCGGTTCCGCGCACCGATCCGTCACCCGTCGATCCGCCGCCCTCCGCTCCGACGACGGCGGCGCAGGCGGGCGTCCCGGTGGACGTACCGCGGCTCAACCCCAACGACGACAGCTACGTGCTGCTGGAATGGCTGGTCGCGGACGGCGCCACGGTGGAGGCCGGCGAGCCGGTCGCGGCGGTCGAGACGTCCAAGGCGATCGAGGAACTCGCGGCGACGCGGGCCGGCGTGCTGCGTCAGGACGTGGCAGCCGGCGTCGACTGCGCCCCGGGCGCTCCCATCGGCCGGATCCTGCCCGAGTCGGCCGTGCCCGCCCCGCCAGAGCCGCTGGGCTCGCCCGCTGCGGCGTACCCGGAGCAGGTGGAGGCCGTGGGGACGCGGACGGCGACGCCGGGACGGCCGCTGCCACCGGCGCAGCGCCGCATCGCCGACGTGGTGTCCACCTCGCACCGGGAGATCCCGGTGGCCTTCACCGCCGTGCGCGTCGACGTGACGGCAGCGCTCGCCTACGCCCGCCGCGCCGCCGACGAGACCGGCGCCACGGTCGGCCTGACCGAGGTCGTCATCGCCGCCGTGGCCGCGCTGCACGAGCGGTTCGGTGCCCTCTACGCCCGGCTCACCGGCGACGGGCTGGTGGTCGACGCGGAAGCGCCGTCGATCGGGCTCACCGTGGACGTCGGCACCGGACTGTTCCTGCCGGTGATCCGCGACGCGGCCGGACTGGACCTCGGCGACCTCGCTGACGCCGTGGTCGCGCTGCGGATGAAGGCGCTGCGCGGCCGGCTCCGCGAGGAGGACATGGCCGGCATGAACTTCCTGGTCGCGCTCAACGACACACCCGGCGTCACGGTGTCCCGGCCGATCATCCCGCCCGGCGTCACCTGCGCCCTCTCGGTGCCGGACGTGCACCGCGAGGTCGTGCTCGACGGCGACGGCGGGGTACGCGAGCGGGCGGTGGCGGACCTGGGGCTGGCGTACGACCACCGGCTCGTGAACGGGGCGCAGGCCGGGGCGTACCTGGCCGCGCTCGGCGAGGTGCTGCAACGCTGACCGGCACCCCGGATCGGCCGCCGTGCGGTCGTCGCAGCCGCCTCGTCCCCGTCCGGCGCCGGCAGCGACGTCGGCCCCGGCGGCGTGCCGCACCGGTGGGTAGGCGCGTGACCTGCGTTACCTCTCGCCGAGACGGGAATGTGATCACCGGGGGCGCATTTGACTCACTGTGTGAGTGCCGCACCCTCCCGCGCCCGGTCGCACGACCGGGCCGGGACGCCCCAGACGACCGATGCCACCCCGACGCCCACCCCGGGTGACCTGATGAGCCGCAGCCAGCGCCTGAGGCTCGTGCTCGTCCTCGGCTCGCTGATCGCCGTGGGTCCGCTGACCATCGACATGTACCTGCCCGCGCTGCCCGCGATCGTGGCGGACTTCGCGACCACGTCGGCGGCGGTGCAGTTGACGCTCACCGGGACGCTCGCCGGGCTCGCCGTCGGCCAGTTGCTGATCGGGCCGCTGTCGGACGCGGTCGGGCGGCGCCGTCCGCTGATCGCCGGTCTGCTGCTGCACATCGTGGCGTCGGCGCTGTGCGTGGTCGCCCCGAACGTCGCCGTCCTGGGCGTCCTGCGGGTCGTGCAGGGCCTCGGCGTCGCCGCGACCGCAGTGGTCGCGATGGCGGTGGTGCGCGACCTGTTCAGCGGGTCGGCGTTCGCCACCATGCTGTCCCGGCTGCTGCTGGTGATGGGCGCGGCGCCGGTCCTCGCCCCGACGCTCGGCGGCGGTGTGCTGCGGTGGACGGACTGGCGTGGCGTGTTCGTGGTCCTGGCCGTGTTCGGGGTGCTGCTCGTCGTGCTGGCCACGCTCGCGCTGCCGGAGACGCTGCCGCCCGCGCGCCGCCAGCGCGGCGGAGTGGTGGCGACAGTGATGAACTACGGCGGGCTGCTGCGGGACCGCGTCTTCGTCGGCCTGGTCCTGGTGGCCGGCCTGGCCATGGCGGCGCTGTTCGCGTACGTGGCCGGCTCGTCGTTCGTCCTCCAGGACGGGTACGGCCTCAACGAGCAGGAGTTCGGGCTGGCGTTCGGGGCGGGCGCGGTGGGCCTGATCGGCGCGACCCAGTACAACGTGCGGCTGCTGCGCCGCTACTCCTCCCAGTGGATCCTGGTGGCCTCGCTGGCGGGGGGCACGGTGGCCGGGCTGGCGCTGCTGGTGTTCGCCGCGACCGGCTTCGGCGGGCTGCCCGCGCTGCTGGTGTCGCTGTGGTTGGTGCTGGCGGCGGCGGGTCTGGCCATGCCGAACGCCCCGGCGCTGGCCCTGTCCCGCCACGGCGAGGCGGCCGGCACCGCGTCCGCCCTACTGGGCGCGGTGCAGTTCGGCGTGGGCGCGGTGGCGGCGCCGCTGGTGGGCGTGCTCGGCACCGGCGCGGTGGCGATGGCGCTGGTGGTGGCCGGCGGGATGGTGGCGGCGCTGGCGGTGCTGCTGGTCGTGGTGCGGCCGTCGCAGCTCGCCGGCCTGGAGGCGGATCCGGCGGTCGCGGTCGCGCACTGACGGACCGTCCGGCGCGCGGGGTGCGGGCAGCGCCTACGCTGCTGCCATGACCGCCCCGGCCCGCATCCTGGTCGAGGGGATCCACGGGTCCGGCAAGTCGACGCTGGCCGCGCGGCTGGCGCAGCGTTACCGCCTGCCCTGGTATCCGGTGGACGATCTGCTCTGGGAGCCGGGCTGGGTGGAGGTGCCGGTCGCCGAGCAGCGACGGCGGATCGCGGAGATCTGCCGACGTGACCGCTGGATCCTCGACGGCGCCTACCACGGCTGGCGGGACGTGGTGCTCGGCCGCGCCGACCTGGTGATCGGCCTGGACTACCCGCGCGGGGTCTCGTTCCGGCGGCTGGTGCGGCGTACGCGGCAGCGGCTGGCCAGCGGCGAGGAGATCTGCAACGGCAACCGGGAGTCGTGGGGAAGCGTGCTGTCCCTCGACTCGGTGCTGGTGTGGCACGTCACCGGGTTCGGCCGGGCGCGCCGGCGCCTGCGGGCCTGGGCGGCCGACCCGGCCGGACCGCCGGTGCTGCTGTTCACCGACCCGGCCGCCCTCGACGACTGGCTGGCGCGCGGCAGCCGGGTGCCGGACCGGCGCGGGACGTGACTACATCGGAAAACGGCCGCGACGCCACTGCCAGTGGCGGCCGGCCCGCAGGTGGTCGATGACCGCGCGCTGGAGGACGGTGCGGCGGGGCAGCCGGTCCAGCGGCGTGTTCAGGCTGCGGAAGACGAAGCGCAGCACCTCGACGTCGCCGTCCAGCCCGTCCATCTGCTGGTAGGGCTCCAGCGTGAACCGCCGCTGGAACCGGACGATGTTGGAGTCCTCCGGCAGGTATTCGCTCAGCTGTGGGTCGAGCAGCCAGGAGCCACAGGAGAAGGCGGTGTAGCTCTCGTCGGGGAAGTGGCGCGGGAAGAACGCCCGGGCCCGGTCCAGCGACGCGTCGACCGCCGCCGGGGTCAGCGGCCCCGAGTCGGGGATGTGCAGGTCGAGGGCGCCGGTGTCGCCGCGCTGGTGCTGCAGGCGGCCCAGCTCGTAGAGGCCGCCGCGCGCGTGCAGCGTCAGCCATGCCTGCATGACCGGCCAGCCCTCACCGTGCATCCGCCGGTCGACGGCGAGGTTGTTGCCCAGGTCGGCGAGCGTCGCCCAGGAAACCTCGTCGGGCACGCCGTGGTCGGCGGGGTACGCCCGGACGACGTCGACCAGGGCCAGGTACGCGTAGGCGTAGAGGTGCCGCCAGGCCGGCCCCCGGTCGCGGGGCAGCGCCGGGCCCGGCGGCAGCCAGGCGAAGCCGCCGAGGTCGGCCCGGACCAGGGCGATCGAGCGGTCGAGCAGCCAGCGCAGCTCCGGGGTCCACAGTGGGGACTCCGGGTCCGGCCAGCCCGCCATGATCTCGGCGGCGTCGTCGGGGCGCACCGCGAGCCGCCGCAGCAGCGCGGGCGCGTCCGCCCGGGCGGGCAGCGGCGCGGAAGGCCGGTCGCCGGCGAGCCGGCGCACCCGGTCGATCTCCTCGGCGGGCACGCCGAGCCGGCCGGCGACGTCGTCCACGTCCATGGGGACGACGCTACCGGCCGGCGTCCGCGCCGACAGCCCCGTGCGGCGTCAGCGCCGTTGCTGACACGGCACGCAGAAGCGGGCCGCGGGGCGGATCTCCAGGCGGGCGGTCGGGATGTCCTGGCCACAGCGCTCGCAGACGCCGTACGTGCCGTCGGACATGCGCTTGAGCGCCTGGGCGGTGTCCGCGACGCCCTGGCGCGCGGCCTCGATCAGCCGGCGCAGGGTGTCCGGGTCGTGACCGCCGTGGTCGGGCTGCCGCGTGTGCAGCGTCAGCTCGGTGAGCTGGTCGGTGTACTCGTTGAACTGCCGGTCCAGCAGTTCCCGCAGGGTGTCCGTGCGGTCGTTCAGGGCGTGCGTCATGATCAGGCGCTCCTTTCCGGGCGGCGCTGGGTGTCGTGCGGGTGGCGCAGGGCCGAGACAGCGGCCATGCCGGCGCCGGTCAGGGCGGCGGTCCGGGGTGAGGCGGCGCGGTGGACGGCGGCGCCGAGCCTCGCGACCAGGCGCGCGGTCACGTCCGGCCGGGTCGCGCCGTCGCCGATGACGATCGCGCCGCGGGCCAGGGCGGTGCGGACCAGGGGCCGCAGCGCCGGGTCCTGCCGCAGCTCACGGACCAGCCGGGCGGCGGCGTCGGCGAGCATGCCGGCGGTCGTCGCGTGGTTCAGGTCGCGGGTGCCGACCTCGGCGCGGCGGGCGGCGACGACCCGGCCGTCCTCCAGCAGCGCCACCTCGGTGAGCTGCGCGCCGATGTCGGCGAGCAGCAGGGTGCCGGCGGCGGCGCCGGCGCCGATGGCGCCCGCCCGGACGCTGTCGAGGAACAGCAGCCGGGACGGCGCGAGGACGGCGGCGAGCACGCGGCGCGTCGCCTCCTGCTCGGCCGGCGCGGCCAGCACCGGCCGGCAGGCGACCACGAGCGCGCCGACCGGTACCGCCGCGCGGTGGTCACGCAGGATGCGTCGCAGCTCGGTGACGCAGGCCGGACCGTCCACGATCCGTCCGCGCCGCACGACCGGGCTGCGCAGGCCGTGACCGAGCGGGACGCTCAGCGTCCGGCCCGGACCCAGCCAGATCCGCAGCAGGCTGCTGCCGAGGTCCACGGCGATCGGCGCCGCGTCGGCGCCCACCGGCGGGCGGGTGGTGTGGGAGCGGCCGATCAGCAGACCGGTACGCGCCGGAGAACGGACGACGGTGACGGGATGCGGCATACCGACCTCTTTCGGATCAGGTGCCCAACCGGGCGGTGGACGGTGCGGGGGAGGGGCGTGGCCGGGGGGCCGGGGCCGGATTCGCTCGACGGCGCCGGCGGCCGGGGCTCAGGCGCGCCGCGGGTCGCCGCTCGCGG
>NZ_JAGPXV010001044.1:0-1051 GCF_018070405.1 Micromonospora sp. D75 | reverse complement strand
GACGCGGCCGTACGCGGTGGCCACGTCCTGCAGCGGCGGGTGCAGCCCCCAGGAGGGCAGGTCGCCGAGCGCGGCGGCGGGCGCCTGCACGCGGGCCAGTTCCTCGCCGTCGGCGAGGTGGTGCTCGGCCAGCGCCGCCCAGCGCGGGCCGAACGTCAGCATGCTGGTGCGTCCCCGGCCGAACGAGGCGTCGTCGTCGACCCGCCGTCCGGCCACGGCGGGCACGGCGGCCGGCGGGGCCGCCTCGGTGGTCCACCCGGCGCTGCCGCGTACGTGGGCGCGCGCCTGGCCGGCGGCGAGGCTGGCCACGGTGAAGTCGGTGCCGTCCTCGGTCGGGGTCAGCTCGACCCGGTACTGGGCCACGGTGCCGTCCGGCACCGAGAACGGCTCCAGGAACACCACGTCACGCAGCTCGACAGCGGCGTCCGGCCCCGGCGCGGGCAGCGCGGCGGCCACCGCCGCGCGCACCGACTCCAGGTGGGCGGTGCCCGGCACCACCGGCACGCCGCCGATCCGGTGCTCGTCGAGCAGCCAGTGGGTGTCGGCCGCGACCAGGCCGTGCAGCACCGTGCCGTCCGGCCCGGCGACCATCGTGGTCAGCACCGGGTGCGTGACCGCGGTGGTCACGGTGTCCCGCCCGGCGGCCCGGAACGCGGCCGGCGCGGCGGTCTCCACCGCCATGCCGACCTCGGCCCAGCCGCCCCAGTTCTGCGACACGACCGGGGCGCGGAACCCGGTGCCGGAGCGCGCGAAGGCGTCCAGGAAGTTGTTCGCGGCGCAGTAGTCGACCTGGCCGAACCCGCCGATCACCGCGGTGATCGAGGAGCACAGCACGACGAAGTCCAGCGGCAGGTCGCCGAAGACCTGGGCCAGCGCGAGCGTGCCGGCCAGCTTCGGGGCCAGCACACGCTGCGCCTCGTCGCGCTCCTTGATCTCGGCCATGCCACCGCCGGGCAGGCCGGCGGCGTGCACGATGCCGTCGAGCCCGCCGAACCGCCGCTCGGCCTCGTCGCGGACCCGGCGCAGGTCGTCCGCGTCGGTGACGTCGGCG
>NZ_JAGPXV010001043.1:0-1052 GCF_018070405.1 Micromonospora sp. D75 | reverse complement strand
GCCGACACCGTCGCGGTCATGTACGGGGGACGCATCGTCGAGCAGGGCCCGGTCGACGGGGTGTTCGACACGCCCACCCACCCGTACACCCGGGCGCTGCTGGCGGCCCGGCCCGACCCGTCCCGGCGCGGCGAGGACCTGGTCGCCATCCCCGGCGCGCCGCCGAGCCCGCTGGACCTGCCGCCCGGCTGCGCGTTCTGGCCGCGCTGCCCGGTCCGCGCGGACCCGCGCTGCGAGCACGAGCTGCCGCCGCTGACCCCGGTCGGCGACGGGCACACGGTCCGCACCTTCTACAGTGGAGAGGCCGGATGAGCGACGACACCCCCGACGTGATCGCCGAGCTGGACGACCTCGCCGTGCACTTCCCGACCCCGGCCGGAACGGTCCGCGCCGTGGACGGCGTCACGCTCGCCGTGCACCGGGGCGAGACGCTCGGGCTGGTCGGCGAGTCGGGCAGCGGCAAGTCCACCGCCGGGCTGGCGCTGCTGCGGCTGGTCGACCCGAGTGCCGGGCGGGTCCGGGTGGCGGGCGCGGACGTGACCCGCTGGTCCCGGCGCCGCCTGCGCGCGACGCGCCGCCACGTGGCGATGGTGTTCCAGGACCCGCAGGCGTCGCTGGACCCGCGCCGCACCGTCGGCGACAGCATCGCCGAACCTCTTGTCGTGCACCGGCTCGCCACGTCCCGCACCGCCCGGCGGGAGCGGGTGGCCGAACTGCTGGACCTGGTCGGCCTGCGCGCCGACACCGCCGGCCGGCACCCGCACGAGCTGTCCGGCGGCCAGCGCCAGCGCGTCGGCGTGGCGCGGGCGCTGGCCGGCGAGCCGGATCTGATCGTTCTGGACGAGCCGATCGCCTCGCTGGACCTGAGCGTCCAGGCGCAGATCATGAACCTGCTGCGGCACCTGCAACGCGACCTCGGGCTGACCTACCTGTTCATCGCGCACGACCTGGCGGCCGTCGAGCACATGAGCGACCGGATCGCGGTCATGTACCTGGGTCGCATCGTGGAGACCGGCCCACCGGAGCGGATCTACCGGCGCCCGGCGCACCCG
>NZ_JAGPXV010001042.1:0-1054 GCF_018070405.1 Micromonospora sp. D75 | reverse complement strand
GGCGGGGGTCGGGCTCGACCGGGCGCTACCCAGTCCGGAACGCCCGCTCGGGGTGGCCGACGGGGCGGCTGCCGGACCGGCCGGCGAACCGGGGTCGGCGGCGGGTGCGGGGGCCGGATCGTCGCCGCAGGCGGGCAGCGTCGCCGTTGCCAGGGCGAGGACGAGCAGAGGGACAGCCGACTTCACGCGCACCGCCCGATGCTAGGAGGCCCGGCCGCCCCGGCACGACTCCACAGCCGATCCTTAACCCGCCGCTAAGCCGCAACCGCAGCCACCACCGCAACTGGCACCCCAGCCGCAGCCCCAGCCACCACCACCGCAGCCGCAGCCGCAGCCGGCACCGCAGCCGCAGCGAGCGGCCGCGTGCCCGCAGGCGGCGGCCCCGGCAAAGCGCGCGACGGTCAGGCGTGGGACAGCGCGAACGCGACCAGGAAGCCGAGCACGGTGATCAGCCCGACCAGCAGGTGCGCGTCCGCGAACGCCTCCGGCACCATCGTGTCGGTGATCATCGCGAGGATCGCGCCCGCCGCGAGCGCGGTGATCGTCGCCAGCACCTCCGGCGGCGCGCCGCCGAGCAGCGTGTACCCGGCCAGCGCCGCCGCACCGGAGATCAACGCGATGGCCGTCCACAGCCCGAACACGTAGCGCCGGGTGCGCCCGGCCTGCCGCATGCCGGCCGCGCTGGACAGCCCTTCCGGCACGTTGCTGAGGAAGACCGCGATGACGGTGACCAGGCTGACCGGGCCGCCGGCGAGCAGGCTCGCGCCGATCACCACCGATTCGGGTACGCCGTCGAGCAGCGCGCCGACAGCGATGGCCGTACCCGAGCCGGGCTGCTCCCGCTCGGAGGGCTGCTCGTCGCCGGAGCGCTTGCGGTGCCGCGCGCCGTGCCGGGCCAGCAGGACGTTCGCCCCGGTGTACGCGAGCGCGCCGATCGCCGCGCCGATCACCACCGGCCGCAGGCCGCCCTGCTCGTGCGCCTCGTCGATCAGCTCGAACGAGACGGCGGAGAGCAGCACGCCCGCCCCGAACGCCATCACCGAGGCGGTCGTCC
>NZ_JAGPXV010001041.1:0-1059 GCF_018070405.1 Micromonospora sp. D75 | reverse complement strand
CTACCCCACCCCATCCCCACCAAACCCCGCCCCCTCCGCCCTCCGGCCCCCTTCTCCCCGTTGATCAAGGAGTTTGTGTCCCGATCCGGCCCCGAACCAGCCACAAACTCCTTGATCGTCGCCCAGTGTCCGGACCGGTGGGCCGGGCGGGTCAGCGGCGGCGGCGGGGGCGTGGCCGGGGGCGGGCCGGGGTCAGCGTCAGGGACCAGTGAGCCGGGCGGCGCAGCCCCGGCGGCAGGACCGTGCGGTGGTCGCCGCGCGCGGCGTCGAGCTGCGACTGGTGCGTGAACAGGCACTCGCTCAGGTCTGCGCCGCGCAGGTCGGCCCCGCGCAGGTCCGCGCCGGTCAGGTCGGCCGCGCCGAGCCGTACGCCCCGCAGGTCCGCGCCGATCAGGCAGGCGCCGCGCAGGTTGGCCCCGGCCAGCGGCGTACGGCGCAGGTCCACAGCGATCAGCGTCGCGCCCCGGCGGTCCGGGCCGGCCTTCCCGGCGCGGGCCTGTTCGGCGGCGCGGGACAGGAGCCGGTTGGCCCGGTCCCGGTGCGCGTCGACGTCGAGCGCGAGCAGCTCGTCAGGGGTGCCGTCGGCGAGCCGGCCGGTCTCGTCGAGCGCGGCGGTCAGCTCGTCGCGCAGCGGGCCGGGCGGGGTCAGGCGTACCGCCTCGGTCAGGTACCAGAGCAACTCTTGCAGGGGCCGCAACACCGCGAAGGTGTCGAACATCCGCGCTGCGGTGGCCGGGTCGGCGCGCCAGTCGCGGCCGGCGAACGTGTGCCGGGTGAGGTGCTGGCCGGCGCCGAAGCAGTCGAACACGGTGCATCCGGGGAAGCCGCGTTGCCGCAGCTCGGTGTGGATGCCGCAGCGGAAGTCGGCGCCCAGGTTCGGGCAGGGCCGTCCGGCGGGCTTGTCGATGGCGAAGTCGGCGGACGCGGTGAACGCCGGCGCGACGCAGCAGACCCCGGCGCAGCGCGAACAGTCCGCCCGCAGCTCCCGCCCGCCACCGACCGTGCGCGCCTCCACAGCACCCCCGTCCACCCGCACCATTCTCCGCACCCACCCCACCC
>NZ_JAGPXV010001040.1:0-1062 GCF_018070405.1 Micromonospora sp. D75 | reverse complement strand
CCCGAGGTGGCCGCGCTGGGCAGCCTGGGCCGCCGGCACGCGGCGCGTACGTGGGCCCGGCGGGTCGCCGGTGACGGCGGGGTGAAGGCGATGCGCGGCTACCAGTTCGCCGCGACCCGGCTCGCGCTGCTGCGCGACGGCATGCGCCGGGGACTGGACCGCAAACCCGCCGAGCGGGAACGGACAGCGCGGGAGGAACGGGAACTGCTGGAGGCGATCTCCGCGTACCGGTCGTTCTTCGTCGGCCGGGACCCGCAGGCGCCGGTCGGGGTCTGGGACGGTCAGCGCTACCACCTGCGGTTCCCGGACGGTTCGCAGCGCCCGGTGGAGGCGCCCGACGACCCGGTGGTGCCGATCCCGGTGGTGCTCGCCGCGCCGCCCGCGTACCCGCCGCCCGGCTACGGCCCGGGCGGCTGGCACGGCCCGGGCGCGCCCTGGCATCCCGGGCGCTGACGGGTCAGCTCATCAGGCCGGTCAGGAAGTCGCCGAGCCCCTGGGCGATGGCCATGAGCGCGGCCCCGATCCCCCTGAACACCTGCGCGGCCCCGTCCGGACGGAACGCCATGAAGTAGATCAGGAACGCGAGGAATCCCCAGGCGAGGATCTTCTTGATCACTACCGGCATGGTGTCCCTCCCCAGGGCGCTCAGGTGCCTGGGCTTCCCGCCGGGAAGCGCCGCAAACGGCGCCGATGCCGGGTCAGAGGGTGGAGAGCCGGATCAGAGGTAGAGACCGGTGGAGCCGGCGGCGGTGCTCTCCACCCGCTCGGCCGCCACGGCGTGCACGTCCCGCTCGCGCAGGAGCACGTACGCCCGCCCGTGCAACTCGACCTCGGAGCGGTCGTCCGGGTCGAAGAGCACCCGGTCGCCGGCCACGATCGAGCGGACGTTCGGCCCGACGCCGACGGCTGTCGCCCAGGCCAGCCGCTTGCCCACGGCGGCGGTCGCGGGGATCACGATGCCGGCGGTGGAGCGGCGTTCGCCCTCGGCGCCCTCGGTGCGTACCAGCACGCGGTCGTGCAGCAGGCGGATCGGCAGCCCGGCGTCGAGACTCTGGTCGGCGG
>NZ_JAGPXV010001039.1:0-1064 GCF_018070405.1 Micromonospora sp. D75 | reverse complement strand
GTTGCGCCTGCTGGTTGTAGGCGGCCCGGCGGACCGCGGCGACGCTGAGGTCCAGCGAGGGCGGAACCTCCTGGGTCCGCAGCGTCTCGATGTCGCCGGCCACCGAGGCGGCCGAGTCGGCCTGGTCGAAGGCGGTGAGCACCAGCGCGGCCCGGTCCCGGCCGAAGCCGGCCGAGCCCTCGGGCGCGGGGGTGGCCGCGTCCACCGGTTCGCCGCCACAGCCGGTCAGCATCAGCAGCGCCGCAGCGGCGGCGGCGAACGGCATCGCCGGCACCGGCGCGGCGAGGGTACGCGGGCTCCTGACGGATCTTCTGCCCAGCATCTCGTCCTCCATCCACAGCCGGTGCGCGGGAATCGCGCCCGATGCAGTCGAGTATGTGAGCGACCGTCGGCCCGGGCCGGTGGCGGCGCGGCCTCGTGCTACCCGGTCCGCGGGCGTTGCACGGAACGATGTCATCCGGCCCGGACAGCGGTCACCGATCGGTGTCGTCGAGCCGGGCGACCCAGGCGACCAGGCCCGACCGGGACGCGACGCCCGCTTTGCGGTAGATCCGGGTCAGGTGCGCTTCCACCGTGCGCGGGCTGATGTTGAGCTGCCGCCCGATCAGCCGGCTGGTGACTCCGGTCGTCGCCAGCCGCGCGATGTGCCATTCCCGGTCGGTCAGCGCGGCGGCCTCGCGCGGGCCGACCGGACGCGCCAGTCGCAGGGCGACCCGTTCCGCACCGCACCACCCGGCCAGTTCCAGCGCCCGGCGGCGGGCCCGCGCCGCCGGGCCGGGCTGGTCCGCGGCTTCGGCCGCCCGGGCCAGGGAGGCCAGCGCGAGGCTGCGCCGCAGCGCCATGCCGCCGGAGCGGAACAGGTCGGCAGCGGTCTCCAGGTGGAGCTGCGCCGCCGGGACCTCGCCGCGGGCGAGCAGCACCTCGCCGTACGCCGACTCGGCGAAGCCCCGCTGCCCCGGCAGGCCCACCTGCTCCGCCTCGGCCATCGCCTGCCGGGCCTGCCGCTCGGCGTCGTCCACCTCGCCCGCGGCGAGCGCGGCGGCGCAGAGCAGCTCGTGCCACAT
>NZ_JAGPXV010001038.1:0-1067 GCF_018070405.1 Micromonospora sp. D75 | reverse complement strand
CTCCCGTCCGGACGCCGCCCACCGGCCCGGACCAGTGGCCCGCGTTCACCGAGCGGGCCGAGGAGGTCGCCGCCGGCTGGCGGCCCGGGCCGGGCTGGCGCGACGGGTACGTGCCGCTCCAGGACGCCACAGTGCTCACCGGCGACCCGGGCTTCACCGACGAGACGAAGGTGGCGTTCGGAGCGGGCTGGTACCGGGACCAGATCCCGATCCCGGCCGCCGTGCCGAAGGACGGCACGATCCGGTTCCCCGACGGCACACTGCGGGTGCCGCTGGTCAGCGCCGCCGACGCGTACGCCCAGCTCCGCCAGGGCGACCCGCCGCCCTGCGACGGGCGCCCCGCCGCGCCCGACCCGGCACCGACCGGACGGCCCGGCCCGAACGACCCGGTGTCGACCTCGGCGCCGACGCCGTGCGTCCCGCTCACCGTGACCGAGGTACGGCTGGGCAGCGCGCCGGTGTGGACCAGCCGGGGCCGCGCCGACGTGCCCGCCTGGCTGTTCACCGTGGACGAGCTGGCCGTACCCGTGGCCCGGATCGCCGTCGCGCCGCGCGTGACCGGCCGGGCGCCCGGCGGCGCGGTGCCCACCCGGCCGCTCCCGGCCGGCCTGGTGTCCGCTCAGCAGTTGCGGGCGGTCGAGGGCAACCGGATCGACTACGTGCTCGGCGTCGGCGCCTGCGACGGCCCGCCCACCCCGCTCGTGCTGGAACGGCCGGACGTGGTGGTGATCGGCGGCGCCGTGATCGCCTCCACCGGCGTCTGCACCGCGCAGCTCGTGCTGAAGCCGGTCAGCGTCACGCTCGACGCGCCGCTAGGCGGCCGGGCCGTGCTGGACGCCGCCAGCGGCGCCCCGCTGATTGTCCAGCCCGGCTGAGTCTCAGAGGATCCGTGGCACGTCGGTGCTGATCGGCACCGGCAGCACCGTCGGCCGGTCCGCGGCCAATGCGGCGTCGAGCGCGGTGCCGAGCCCGTCCAGCGTGGTCACCGCACCGGCGCAGCCGTAGCCGTGCGCCACCGCCGTCACGTCCAGCCCGGGCAGGTCCAGCGCGGGCACACCAGGGGTGTG
>NZ_JAGPXV010001037.1:0-1071 GCF_018070405.1 Micromonospora sp. D75 | reverse complement strand
CACTATTCCGTCTCGCGGCCGTGGGCAACGCCGAGGTGGCCGGCCGGGAAAAGCGCGAGCTCAGCGACGACGAGGTGCTCGCGGTGCTGGCCAAGGAGGCGAAGAAGCGCCGCGAGGCGGCAGTGGCGTTCGCCGACGCCGGGCGCGCCGAGCAGGCCGGCAAGGAGACCGCCGAGGGTGAGGTGCTGGAGCGCTACCTGCCCAAGCAGCTCTCCGACGAGGAACTGGCCGAGCTGGTCTCGGGGGCGCTCGCCGCGGGCGGCTTCACCGGCAAGGCGCAGATGGGCCCGGCCATGAAGGCCGCCCAGACCGCGGTGGCCGGCCGCGCCGAGGGGGGCCGGGTGGCCGCTGAGGTACGCCGCCAGCTGGGCCTCTGACCGTCCCGTAGACACAAGAAGAAGCGACGGCCCCTTCACGGAGGTGGCCGTCGCTTCGTCTGGGATCAGTTCCCCGGTCGTCCTGGTCGGCCGTTACCCGGTCCGCCCGGCCCACCTGGTCGGTCCGGCGTCGCGGTGCCGCCCTGGTCCGAGTCGCCCTTGCCGGAGCTGACCTCGATCATGACGACGCCGCCCTTGATGGTGCGCCCGTTCGGGCTGGTGCCGGCCGCGGTGCCCGCCGGGCAGTCCGACGCCACCTTGTTGCTGGAGACCACCGGCTCGAAGCCGGCGCCCTTGAGCCGGGACTTCGCGCTCTCGATGGACGCGCACTTCACATCCGGGATGGACCGCTGGTCACCCAGGACGATCTTGCCGCTGGGCGGGGTGAAGTTCTTCCGGTCCTTGCCCTTCATGGCGTCCCGCAGCGTCTCGTAGACCGCCGGGTTGATGCCGGTGGGCACGTCGTGGCCCATCTTCTGGTTGGTCTGCGGCCAGTCCGGGTCGGCCATGATGCCGGCGACCGCGTACTGCTTGGTCATGGCGACCAGCGAGGAGGTCTTCTCCGAGTCGGTGGTGCCGGACTTGCCGGCCACCGGCGCGTCGACGATGTTGCGGACGTTGCCGGCGGTGGCGGTGCCGCACTTCGTGGTCGAGGAGCGGTCACCCACCGGGCAGCGGGCGGCGTCCACGGCGG
>NZ_JAGPXV010001036.1:0-1076 GCF_018070405.1 Micromonospora sp. D75 | reverse complement strand
GCTTCGCCGCGTACCGCCGGGCGAGTTCACCGAGCGCCTCGGGGGTACGGGCCGAGATGGTCAGCAGCCGGGCCGGGTCCGCCGGGGCGCCTCCGGCGGGCGCGCTGCCGTTGAGGCGGAGGTCGCCGGGCGCGGCGGCCGTTTCGGCGAGGGCGTGCCGGTCGGACCGGGGCGGCTCGGCGAGGACCAGGTGCGCGTTGGTGCCGCCGAAGCCGAACGAGCTGACTCCGGCGACGGCCCGCGCGTACCCGTCCGGCCACGGCTGGCCGGTGTCGGCCACCTGGAGCGCGAGCTGCGCGAACGGGATGTGCGGGTTGGGCTGCCGGTAGTGCAGGGTCGGCGGGATCTGCCGGTGCCGCAGGACCAGCGCGGCCTTGATCAGGCCGGCGATCCCGGCGGCGGCCTCCAGGTGGCCGAGGTTGGACTTGACCGATCCGATGAGCAGGGGCCGCGCCGGATCGCGGTCGGCGCAGACCACGGCGGCGAGCGCCTTGGCCTCGATCGGGTCGCCGAGCAGCGTGCCGGTGCCGTGCGCCTCGACGTAGCCGACCTGTTCCGGCGCCACGCCGGCCCGCTCGTACGCGCTGCGCAGCACCGCCTCCTGGGCGTGCGGGTTCGGCGCCATCAGCCCGTTGGTCCGGCCGTCCTGGTTGACCGCCCCGCCGAGGATCACCCCGTAGATCGGGTCCTGGTCGGCGAGCGCCCGGGACAGCGGCTTGAGGATCACCACGCCGGCGCCCTCGGCGCGGACGTAGCCGTCGGCCCGGGCGTCGAAGGTCTTGCAGCGACCGTCGCCCGCCATCGCGCCGGCCTTGCTGAAGTTGATCGCCAGCGCGGGTGACAGGACCACGTTGACCCCGCCGGCGACGGCCAGCGTGCAGTCTCCCCGGCTCAGGCTGGTGACGGCCTGGTGCACCGCGACCAGCGAGGAGGAGCAGGCGGTGTCGACGGCGATGCTCGGGCCGCGCAGGTCGAACAGGTACGACAGGCGGTTCGCCGCGATGCTGAACGCGTTGCCGGTGCCGGTGTACGCGTCGACGCGGTCGAGGTCGGCGAGGGTGAGCTGGGCGTAGTCG
>NZ_JAGPXV010000104.1:0-12404 GCF_018070405.1 Micromonospora sp. D75 | reverse complement strand
CGGTTCGACGAGGCGTGGGAGCGCGTGAACGAGCGCGGCCGGGCCGCCGGGCGGGACCGGATGCAGCAGCTGCGGGTCAAGTCCGTACTCGCCGTGCAGGCCGGTCTGGCGGCGGCGCTGGCCTGGGCCGTCGCGCGCTGGGTCACCGGCATGCCGAGCCCGATCTTCGCCCCGGCGGCCGCGGTCGCGGTGATCACCTCGTCGTTCGGACGCCGCCTCTCCAACACCGTCGAGCTGCTCGCCGGGGTGACGCTCGGCATCATCGTGTCGGACCTGCTGATCGGTGCCGTCGGCGCCGGGGTGTGGCAGACCGGCGTGATCGTCGCGGCGTCCGTCCTGGTCGCGCTGGCATTGAGTACGCGGGGCGGGATCGTGGGCAACGCCAGCGGTACGGCGGTGCTGCTCGGCGCGCTCTCCTCGTCCCGGCACACGCTGGAGTTCCCCCGCTTCGTGGACGCGCTGATCGGCGGCGGCGTGGGCCTGGTGGTGACACTGCTGCTGGTGCCGATCAACCCGCTGCGGGTCATGCGGCGGGTGGCCGCGCCGACGTTGCGGCAGCTCGCCGACCAGCTCGCGGCGACCGCCACCGCGCTGCGGCGGCGCGACCACGAGCTGGCCGACCGGGCGCTGAGCCGGTCGCAGGCGATCGGCACGGACCTGGGCCGGTTCTGGGACGTCTTCGGCGGCGCGAAGGAAACCGTCGACCTCGCCCCGGCCCGGTGGCCGAGGCGGCGATCCGTTCAGCATTACCAGCTCGGCGCGCCGGACGTGGACCAGGCGGTCTGGAACACCCGCGTGCTGGCCCGGCGGGCCGTGGTGCTGATCGAGGACGGGGAGCCGATCCCGGAGAGCCTGCCGGACGCCGTGGAGGCGCTCGGCGCGGCGGTGCACGCCGTACAGGACGAGGTTCTCGCGGACCAGGGTCCGGAGGACGCCCGCCGGCACGCGCTGAACGCGGTGGCGGCCGCGACGCGCGCGGAGCTGGCCGGGACCGGGCTGTCCGGCACAGTGATCGTGGGGCAGGTCCGGACCGCCGCGAGCGACATCCTCCAGGCGACCGGGATGGACCGGGCGGAGGCGCTGCGGCGCATCCGGGAGGTGGCCGCCGCGCAGTCGTGACCCGGTCAGTCGTCCCCGCGGACGCGGGCGTGCAGGTGCATGTCGTGCCGTCCGTCGTCGTGCACGGCCGCGCTGCGCTTGGTGCCCTCCAGCCGGAACCCGGCCTTGACCGCCACCCGGCACGACGCGACGTTGCCGGTGGAGTGGTCCAGCCAGAGCCGGTGCAGCCGGCCGTCCGCGAGCGCCCACGCGCTCAGCGCCCGCAGCGCGCCGGAGGCCACGCCGGTGCCGCGGGCGGCCGGAACCACCCAGTACGCGCACGCGGCCTCGCCGTCGTCGAGGTTGACGCCGCCCAACGTCATGCGGCCCACCACCTCGTCGCCCCGGGTCACCGCCCAGCTCGCGCCCGTCTCCTCCTGCCACGATCGACGGGAGTGGGCGAACCACTGGAGGACCTGCTCCGGCGACGCGGGCCGGCGGGTGTGCCAGCGGCGGATCTCCGGATCCTGGTACGCGGCCAGGACGGTCGGCGCGTCCCCGTCCGCCCAGGGGCGCAGGACCAGGCCGCCCTCGGCGGGCAACGTCGGTTGCGGGCCGGCGGCCAACGTACCGGCGGGAACGGCGGGCGGTGTGGACACCTGAAAACGCATGCCCGACTCTCCCCCGCCGCCCACCCCACATGTCAATCGGGTTCAAATCGGCACGTGTGAGGGTCCACGCGCCACGTGGCCGCTCGGCTAGGGTGCGCTGGTGGCAGTGACGGCAGCGGGCGTCTTCCGGCGTACGCCGCGGGAACGGCCTGGGTGTGCCGGGACACCTACCCGGACCGGCCGATCGGTCTCGCGGGGTTGCGGTTCGCGGGCGAGCGCCAGGTCTTCCACGTGTACGCGACCTGGGCGGACTGGGCGTTCGACCACGCCGGGTGGAACCGGGAGGCGCACCTGCTCGCCATCACCGCATGCCGCACCAGTACTAGGGTGATCCGCTCCCCCGCGCCCGCGACTACGTGAACCGGCATCCCCCGCCGGTGAGCAGGTAGGCGACCCGTATCAGCGCCGGCGCCCGGCTCGCCACGAACTCGGCCAGCACCGCCCGCTCGTCCTCGTCCACCGCACCACCCTCGTCTCCTCGTTCACCAGTGACAGACGCGCGGGGACGCCGCCACTATCCCGGAATCGGCGAGAATCCTGCTCAGGGCCCCGCCTACACTGCGCCGCGTGGACCAGGCCGCACCGCACACCGTCGCCTCGATCGCGCACGACCTGCGCACGCTCGGCGTCACCTCCGGTGACGTCCTGCTGCTGCACTCGTCGTACCGGAGTCTCGGGTTCGTCGCCGGGGGCACCCACGCGGTGGTGCTGGCGCTGCTGGAGGCGCTCGGTCCGGAGGGCACCCTCGTGGTGCCGACGCACACGCCGGACAACACGGATCCGGCCGGGTGGCGGCATCCGCCCGTACCGGAGGCGTGGTGGCCCGTCATCCGCGAGCACACCCCGGGCTTCGACCCGGCGCGCACGCCGAGCCGGTGGATGGGCGCCGTCGCCGAGACGGTACGCACCTGGCCGGGCGCCCGCCGCAGCGACCATCCGCAGGTGTCGTTCGCCGCGCTCGGCGCGCACGCCGCCGATGTCGTGGACGGACACCGCCTCGACGACGCGCTGGGCGAGGGCTCACCGCTGGGCGCGGTCTACCGGCTCGGCGGCAAGGTGCTGCTGCTCGGCTGCGAACACAGCTCCAACACCTCGCTGCACCTGGCGGAATGGCGGCAGGCGTCGCCGCCGCGGGCGGTGACGGGCTCGGCGGTACGGCTGCCGGACGGAACGAGCCGGTGGACCACGTGGACCGACGTCGTCACCGACGAGGACGACTTCGACCGGCTGGGCGCCGACTTCGAGGCCACCGGCGGCGCGACGGTCGGCCGGGTCGGCAGCGCGACGGCCAGGCTGATGCGCCAACGCGCCCTGGTCGACTTCGCGACCGCGTGGATGGCCACCAACCGCACGGGCTGATCGCCGTCCCCGTCCGCCGCCCGGACTCGCACGACGGACGAGGCGCTCGACTCACGCGGGGCGTTGTTCGTTCTCCTCGCCAGGAGGACGCTGGCGGAGCGGCTCGGTCGTGTGGCCTTCGGACGGCGGCGGCATCAACAGCGCGGTCGGGTCCGCACCCGACGGTACAGCGGGTCCACTCAACGCCGCGGGCGCGTCGGGATACGCGGCGCCGCTGTGTTCCCGCAAGTGCTCGCGGAGTTGGGAGATCATCCTGTCCACGGAGGACGGCTCCGTCACACCCTGGATACCCATCGCTTCGTTGGGCGCGATCCCCAGCCAGAGGTCGACAGCCACCCGGCCGGAGACGAGCAGTTTGATGATCTGGCGCTGCGTGTAGTGCCCGAACTGTGCACCCATGTTCGGCCCGTTGCCGATGGCTCCCGAGAAGACCCCGCCGCTGTTGCCGTCGGAGCCGGGTTTCCACTGCTCGTTGAAGACGCTCACCCGGTCCGCGGACGTCTCCATCCCGTCCACGTTGCCGAGCGCGTACTCCTTCGTGGAGTCGCGGATCGTGAACCCGGTGGCGATGTCGAGCACGCACTCGTACACCGGCAGGCGCCAGTTCGACATGTAGACGATCATGATCTTGTACGCGGAGTAGCGGAGTTTGCCGTCCCGTCCCCTGTTCCAGTGGAACGGGAGAACCGAGAACAGCTCGGGGATTCCGTAGAAGACGAGATAGGGCTGCCTGCCCTGGGAAAGCTCGGTGGGGTGGATGTTCAGCCGCCGGTAGCCCATCTGCGCGATGGCTTCCTCGGCCCCGTACAGCCAGGCGTCCATCTCCTGATCGGTCGCCCGGGGATAGGCGCGCCGGCGCGCCTCCGCATAGTTCAGGAGCCCGATGAGCCCCAGGACGACGAGCACCGCGCCGCCGACCCCACAGAGGAATCCGAGACAGATCGCCGCGTCACCGACGGCGAACATCACCAGGGCCATCAGCAGGAGTCCGCCACCGAATGCCAGCTTGACGTACTGGGCTACCGGCGTGGACGGTTCGGGCGCGAAATACTTGCCGGCTCGCTCTGCGCGTTGTTCAGGATGCATCAGATCCCCTGGTTTCGGCTGAGCCCCTGCCAGGTCGGGCACTCGACAGCAGGAACGTGGTTGATGATCTCGCGGGCGCGATCACTGCCGACGCCCGACAGCGCCGCCTGAAGGCCGCGCAGCCTGGAGCGGTCGGTCGGAATGCCACGGATTTCGTAGTAGTCCTCGATGATCAGCGCCCAGAGGGCTCGCAAATGGTTGCTCGTACGGCCGGGCTCGATCTGAATGCCGATCTGCAGCAGATTCTCCATCGCCCGGATCACCTCGTACCGGTACCCGCCGGGGCGTCGGCCGCCGAGAGCGGCCAGCACCCGGTAGTAGTAGACATCGACTTCGCGTGGATACATGTTCACGAGCGTGTTGAAGCGCTCCAGGGCCCGCGCGTACGCCCCATTGTTGAGAGCAGCGACCGCCTCGACGAATTCCGGGTCGACGCGGATCTGCTCCGGGAGCAGGTCCGCCAACGGCGGCCAGGCCTCAGCCAGCGTGGCGAGCGGGATGATCCACGAGATCCGCAGCCTCTTGTCCATGTCGGCGGTCGAAACCATGCCGACGACGCGGCCCGACGTGACGTCGACAACGGGGCCGCCGCTGTATCCGCGCTGGATCTGGCCGTCGAATCCGGGCAGACCGTTCACCTGGATGAGCTTCCCGGTCTCATCAGGCCCGATGACCTGGACCCGGGTCCGCTGACCGCGGTCGTCCGCCGCCGAATACTGTTCCGGAAAGCCGAGCGCGTCGAGCGGCGTCTCCGGCCGCGGCGGCGCACTGGGCCCGAGCGGCGCCGCAGGCCAGCTCTCCGGCACGTCGACGACTGCCACGTCGGTCCCGTCGTACCGGCCCGGACTCCAGCCCGGCACCGCGTAGCGGGTGGAACAGACCTGGCCCGAGCCCCAGCCCCCCGGCGCCTCCGCCCAGCACCGGACCCGGCCCTCGACCACGTGAGCGCACGTGAGGGCCACGCCCGGCGCCACGACGAATGCGGTTCCCAGCACCTCCGACGGAGCACCATCATTCGTCGTGGCTCGGATCCGCAGCCGCCAGGGTTCAGAGGAGGTGATCATTTCGGTGCGGAGTCTTCCCGTCGCCAGACCAGTTCGACACCGAGGTTTCCTTCGTATGCGGTCTTCGCGATGACGGCGTTCATCTCAGCCGTCATCTTCACCGCGAAGGTGAGCTTGACCTCGCTCGGCCCCAGGTCCTCGCGGAACACACGCATGGCCTCGAGAGCCGCCGCGCGGACGCTCCGAAGGGACTCCTCGAAGGATCTCGGTTCGGTACGACCGCTGCGGCCCACCGGTCCGATGCCGGCGCTCCCGCCACGAATATCCAGGTCCTGGCCATCGACCTCGATGAGAACCGGATCCGCTCCATGCACCGCGAATTGCCTGGTAACTGGCACAGCACTCCTTCGGACGGAAGGAAAAAGAGGTCAGCGGGACAATGCAGACGACGCGACAATGCGTCGAGGATCGACCGGCAGCACACCCGCAACTCGCGAGGATCGTTCAACCGGCTTGAAATCGATCCTGGCGTTCGCGCACTGATGCCAGGATCAGGCATTCGGCCGGTTCGATTGTCAGCAACACGACTTCTGGTCGAATATCGCGCTCTACTGAGGACTGGGCCGATGCCTTACGGCATCTCGCATCGATCACTACTCCTGGTGGACCCCTGCGGACTGGACGCGGACTAGCAGGCAGACTTCTGGACGAAGGTCTCGCGTTCCCCGGTGTCCGGGTCGTCGGCCCAGTGCCACAGGCTCACATTCCCTCGCCAACTGCGCCGCGTATCCAGCTCAAGGCTTACCTTGGCATCCTTCATCGTCAGGATTAGATGGCCGTCCGCTGCCAGGTCACCCGGGCGCAGCTGGCCGCTCCCGGAAACCGTGTCGTTCGGACCGAACACGGCCGCAGAGACCGTGAAGGAACGGTCTGGCTCGATCTTGACGACCCCACCCTGCCGGGACTGGAAAACGCCGCACAGAGCGTCGATGCGGACCGGCCACAGTGACCTCCAGGCCAGGGCACACGGCAGCAGCGCGATCAGTAGGCCGACGGCCACAAGCAAGACCTTTCGCCTGCTCACGCCCGTCTCCTGTCGATGTCCGCCGTCGGCATGGCCGGCGCCGCTTCCGCCTTCATCCCGGCAGCGTAGGCGGTGATGCCGCCAACCATTCCTCGCCTCAGCTCATCTCCGCGGTGGGTCCGCACATCGCGGAACTGGCCCGCGTCTAGCTGGTCGGGCTGCCGCAGGCTCAGATGGGCGGCATCGAACGCACCCGCCCTCGGGTACGGTGACGCTTCACGAGTCGTGCCCTTACCGGTGATGGCCTCGCCGTTCAGGAGGTGACGCGCGTGAGAAGGACCAGCCGCATGGTGTGGTGGGCGCTCAGCATCTTCCTGATGGCGGCGCCGGCAGCTTGTACGTCCTCAAGCGGTACCGGCCAGGGTGAGGCCAGACCACCCGCGCCAACTGCGTCTCTGGGCACCGACCCCAGCGCGACCCCGTCAGCTGACGTGGGCGCCGGGCAGGAGTCGTGCACCAAATCGGTCGATATGATCACGGAACCGCCGGCGGGTTATCGGCTCGTGGGAGAGGACGTCGCGGTACCTGCCCGGCCGGTGCTTCAAGTAGCGGAATCGGGGCAACCGGACCCGGCAGCCCGACTGTTCGCCAAATGGGGCTTGGTCGTACGCGGCGGCGCAGTGGTCGATCTTCGGGTGGCAGCCGGCTGGGAGGACAAGGCGCGTCTCGGATGGGGCTCGTCAGTGGTGCCGGCCATGAGCGCCCACGTGCGCGCCTGCGCACCTGTCGATGACCGACCTCAGTGGCTGGCCTTCGTCGGCGGCACCTGGGTTGCGCGGCCGGCCTGCCTACCGCTCACCATCACGTCGCGGGGGCAGACGGCGCACATACAACTAGGTGTCGGTGTCCCCTGCGACGGAACCAAACCGCCGAGTTCGTAGGAATCCTGAGCCTGAGGCCTACTTGTCTAGGGCTTGAGCGTGGTGGGCATGCCGAAGGCGGCGACGTGACGGGCACCGATGAAGGCGTTGCTCTCTACGATCTTCCCGTTCTCGATCCGGAGTACGTCGACGACCAACGCCTCGTAGTGCCGGCTGCCGGGCCGGCGGAGATAGTTGATCAGTGCCGGGCGCCCGTTGGCCGAGGTGGGGAACGTACGCCAGTCGAGCGGTCGGCCGAGGAACTCCGCGGCCGCGTCGATCCCGACGACCGGCGGCTCGGGCGGCATCGTGATCCGTACGTCCTCGGCGAGCAACTCCCGTATCGTCTCCGGGTCCTTCGCGTCGGCGTAGCGGCGCAGAATCTCTTCGTCCTCACTGGTGAGCTGCGGGCGGCGCCATTCCTTCGGGTCCGACGGAGCGCGCCCCCGGAGGGTGTGGCGGGCCCGCTGGAGGAGGCTGTTGACGGCCGCTACGGCGGTGTCGAGCGCGACGGCGATCTCCTGCGGCGTCCAGCCGTGGACGTCGCGCAGCACGAAGGCCGCCCGCTGCCGCGGCGGCAGGTACATGAGCGCTGCGATCACGGCCAGCTCGACGGTCTCCCGAGCGGCGAGACCGGCCTGCGCGTCGTCGGCCAGCAGGGCGTCGGGATAGGGACCGAGCTCGATGGACCACTCCAGCGGATCACCGTACGGCACCGTCCGGTGACCGGCCGCCTTGCGGCTGTCGAGGAAGACGTTCGTGGCGATCCGGTACAACCAGGTGCGCGCCGACGCCCGACCCTCGAAGCGGTGGCGAGCCCGCCAGGCACGCAGGAAGGTCTCCTGCACCAGGTCGTCCGCGTCGGTGACGTTCCCGACGAGGCGGTAGCAGTGGAGGTGTAGCTCACGCCGGTGCTCGTCGAAGGCGCGCTGCAGCCAGACCGCCTGCTCGTCAGGCGAGTCGGACATGTGATTTCCCCGGGGCTGAGTGGTGCTCACAACCGTACTGACGACCGTGGCCCCCATCCGTCATCGGTCGCCGATGACAATCGCCGGCTCGGTCGTCTGTACCTGTGACCGATCCCCACTCCACAAAGGAGACAGTCATGACGGCAACCCCCGCGTCCAGCGCCGCCGCGCCCCCGGTCGTCGACCGGGAGACCTGGCTGCGCAAGCGCGACGAACTGCTGGTACGGGAGAAGGCCCACACCCGCGAAGGAGACGCGATCGCAGCCGCTCGTCGTCAGCTACCGATGACCTTGATGCCGACGGTGACGGTGCGGGGCCCGGGCGGGGACACCCCACTGGTGGAGGTGTTCGAGGGCCGCCGGATGCTCATCGCGTACTTCCACATGTGGCACGACGGCAATCCGTACGAGCATCAGTGTGAGGGGTGCACCTTCTCGACCTGTCACATGCAGACGCTGGACTACCTGCATGCTCGGGACGTCACCTACGCCGTGTTCTGCGAGGGTCCCTACGACGAAAGCGCCCCGTTCGCGGAGTTCATGGGCTACCGGTTCCCCTGGTATTCGGCGAAAGACTCCGACCCGGCTCTGGCCGACGGTCGTCACTTCGGGTTCATCGCGTGCTACCTGCGCGACGGCGACAAGGTCTACGAGACCTACTGGACCACCGGGCGGGGCGTGGAGGCGTTGACGACCACCTACCACGCCCTGGACCTCACGGTGTACGGCCGGCAGGAGAACTGGGAGAACTCGCCTGAAGGCTGGCCGCGGGTCGCCGGGCACCCGTGGCGTCTCGACGGCCGCCCCACCGCGCAATGGTCACGCCCCGGCGTCGTACCGCGATGACGTCCTGATGATCGAGCGGTACAGCGGATGCTCGGGCACGCCCCGGCGGCCATGACGTCGGACGTGCACGCGGATCTGTGCAAGGACGACCTGGATGCGGACCGCTCGCTGCTGGGAGGGGCGGGCGGTCTGGTTGCATCTCGTGCCCGCTAGCGGCCGTCAAGGGACACCGTTACCGGCCCGGGACGGCCCACCGGTCCTGGGCGGTACCGTCGCTGACGTGCAATCCGATCGTGCTCTGCTGGATCAAATCCGCGCTACGCCGTGGATCGCGGCCCTGTTGGCGAAGTTGTTCGATTTCGATGTCTCCCGGGCGGCATACGGACCGGTTGAGCCGGTTTACCTGGCCAGCGTCGAATCCCTTGAGATGATCGCCGGGGATGCCTCGGGCGGAGCGTTCATGTTGGTCGGCTCGGGTAGTCAACGACCGGTCGTGTACGTCGGGTCGGAAGGCGAGGGTGGGCTAATCGCCTCGGCTCTGCGTGATGCGCTGGCGCTCGTCGTTGGCCTGCCCAGTCTCCACGACGCGACCGCAAGGCCGTTCGGTGATGATGGCCGCCAGTTGCGGGACTGGCTGGCCCAGGCAGACCACTACATTCGCGCTGACTGGCCGCAGCTCGACATGGAGCGGGACCGGCTCCGGGAGGCACTCAATCTGCCAGCCGCAGACGAGCTTTTGGCCGCACTGCACGCAGCGGCAGCCGACGATCACTACCGCCCGATCAGTGACGCTGGCGACCACTACAGGTCAATGCTTGAGTAGCCATGCGAGTCTGGCTGGAAAGCGGTGGATCTCCTCGTCGGGCGTCCGTCAGCGCGGCGGGCCGGCGCGGCCTGTTTGCGCCGCCTTGATCCGCCCGAATTCGGCAACGCAGACCGCAAGGGGTGTGTCCTCCGTCGGCTGATGCGCGACACTCGTCCGCCAACTGATCGGCGACACCTACGCGCTGGTCGCGGCATGAGCGAGCGTCAGCGATGATGGCGCGACCGTTCAGATGGGGAAACGATGACGACACGACCGACTCTGTTCCTGACGGTAGGACTGCCAGGCACCGGGAAGACCACAGAAGCGCGGCGCATAGAAGCCGAGGAGCAGGCTCTTCGCCTCACGAAGGACGAGTGGGTAAAGGCCCTGTACGGCCTCGCGAACCCGCCGTCGGCCTCGGACGTGATCGAAGGACGGCTCATCGAGATTGGGCTGCGCGCCCTCAATCTCGGCATCAACGTCGTCATCGACTTCGGCCTCTGGGGTCGAGATGAGCGCTCCGCGCTACGGCAGGCAGCTGCCGACCTCGGCGCGGCGGTGGAGATGCGCTACTTCGAACTCCCACCGGCCGAGCAACGGAGACGACTCGACCAACGCCAAGCCGAAGAGCCGCACACGACGTGGCACATGTCCGACGAGGAACTCGACAGGTGGGCTGCCCTCATCAGCATCCCGACCGAAGGGGAACTCGACGGCAGTGAACCCGTCGACTGCCCGCCGGCAGAATTCGCGACGTGGGAGGACTGGCGCAGGCATCGCTGGCCTCCGTCGGTCCCCTGACACCAAGGATTCCGAACCAACCACCCATCGGCAGACCGCACGTCCCGACGGCCGCTGATGTGCCCCGGTGACGAGCTGGTGTTCACATCCCCAACGGGCGAGGTGTTGCGTAACAACAACTTCCGTCGCCGGGTCTTCGACCGGGCTTCGGCGTCGATCGAGCTTGCGAACCGGACGCCGCACGAGCTGCGGCACAACGGCGGCCAGTGTCGCGGTGGCGGAGGGGCCAATGTGAAGGCGGCCATGACCTCGACGCAGTGCACCCGAGCCGTCGGCACCATGGCTGAGCTGGAGAAACGGCTTGGTGGGGCGGGCGGGGTTCGAACCCGCGACCGAGGGATTATGAGTCCCCTGCTCTAACCGGCTGAGCTACCGCCCCGTCACCGCGCCGGATCGTAACCCGCCGATCGTTTCGCGGACCACCACCGGCCGGGCGGAAAGACTACCGCGACAGCACGATGGGCTACGCGAGGATAACAACGCGCAACCCACCGGCCAACGGCTCTACGCGCGCCGGAGATCGGTGAGGACGGCACCGACCGTGCGCCAGCCGCTGGCGAGCGCGCCCTGGATGGACGGGCTGTCCCGGTGGTCCCCGGCCACGTACAGGCCGTCGCCGAGCGCGACCGGCTTGCGCAGGCGGCCCTGCGGCGGCGGGGCGGCGGGCAGCGCGTCCGGCACGGTGATGGTGGTGAGGTGGGTCCAGTCGGCGGTGGAGCGGCCGTAGAGGCGGTCCAGTTCGCGGCGGATCACCGGTTCGGGCGGGGTCTGCGGGCCGACCACCGAGGTGGCGACCAGGTGCTGACCGTCGGGGGCGTACGTGGGCGCGGCCCGGCTCACCACCACCGTGTTGGCGATCGTTTCCCGCCGGTCGCCGTCGAGCAGCAGGATCGGCTCGTCCAGTGGCGCCGTGTCGGTGCGGTGGTAGTAGGTGGTGTAGGCGTGCATGCGTACCCTCGGCAGCCCTGGCAGCAGCGTGGCCGCCGCCGGCGGGTCGGCCGCGACCACGACGGCGCGGCAGGTGATCTCGCCGGACGGGGTGCGGACGCGGCCGGGCGCGACCTCGGTGACCGGGGTGTTCAGGTCGATCAGCTCGGCGGGCAGCGGCGCGGCGAGCGCCCGGGGCAGCGCCGCCATGCCGTCCGCGGGCAGGCCGATGCGGCCCCGGGCGAAGGAGCGCATGATGACCGCGAGGACGTGGCTGGAGGTGGCCAGCTCGCGGTCGAGCAGCACGCCGGACAGGAACGGCCGGAGCAGTTCCTCGATGATCGCGTCGGAGAGCCCGGCCCGGCGCAGCGCCTTCTCGGCGCTGGTCTCGGGTGTGTTGAGCAGCCGCCCGACCGGCAGCGTCGCGTAGCCGGCGGCGAGTGCGCCGAACCGCAGCCGGTCGGTCAGTGTCCCGATGCCGGCGGTGAGCGTGGCGGGCGCGCCGGCGGGCTCGCGCAGCGGGTTGACGAGTCGTTCCAGCCGGTCGCTGCGGCGCACCAGCACGCCGGGTGTGAACCAGCCCATCCGGAGGGCGCCGACGTCGACCAGGCCGGCCAGCCGTGGGTACGCGGTGTTCAGCACCTGGAAGCCGCGGTCCAGCAGGAACCCGTCGACGCGGTCGGTGGCGACCCGCCCGCCGAGCCGGTCGCTCGCCTCCAGCAGCCGCCAGGGCACGCCGGCCCGGTGCAGCCTCCGGGCGGCGGCGAGACCGGCCAGGCCGCCGCCGACGACCACCACGTCGGTGTCAGGCACGGTCCACCCCCGCGCCGGCCCGGTCGCCCTCGCGGTGCGACCGCGACAACCGGCCCGGCCACCAGACCTTCGGCCCGATGTCGTACGCGAGCGCGGGCACCAGCAGCGAGCGGACCACTATGGTGTCGAGCAGGACGCCGACGGCGACGGCCACGCCCAGCTCGACGAGCACGACGAGCGGCAGTACGGCGAGCGCGGTGAAC
>NZ_JAGPXV010001035.1:0-1079 GCF_018070405.1 Micromonospora sp. D75 | reverse complement strand
CATCCGCGCGGTCCGGCCGCCGTACCCGGGGTGCACCTGGCGACTCCGAACGAGCCGGAGGCCCGCGACCTGGCCAAGACGCCGCCGGGCGGGTCCCGCCTCGCGGCCGCGTCCCGCAGCGCGCAGGCGCTGCGCCGGCGCTGGCAGGCGCGCGCGGTCGCGGTGACGCTCGGCGGGGACGGCGCGTTGCTCTGTCACGCCGGATCCACGCCCCTGGTGGTGCCGGCGCCACCGGCCGAGGGGGACACCTGCGGGGCGGGGGACCGCTTCGCGTCCACCGCGACGCTCGCGCTGGCCCGTGGGGCGCTGGTCTCCGAGGCGGTGCAGGAGGCGGTCGCGCAGGCGTCCGCGTACGTGGCCGGGGGTGGCGTGGCCGCCGCGCTGCCGGCCCCGGTACGGGCGGTGGCCCCGGCGGTGGTCACCGGCGGCGGCGACCGGGTCGGCGCCGGGGCGGCCGGTGAGGTGGTGGCCCGGGTACGCGCGGCCGGCGGCACCGTGGTCGCCACCGGCGGCTGCTTCGACCTGCTGCACGCCGGGCACGTGGCGACGCTCCAGGCGGCCCGGCAACTCGGCGACTGCCTGGTGGTCTGCCTCAACTCCGACGCCAGCGTGGCCGGGCTCAAGGGACCGGAGCGCCCGGTCGTGCCGCAGGGCGACCGGGGCCGGCTGCTCGCCGCGCTCGGCTGCGTCGACGCGGTGCTGATCTTCGACGAGCCGACCCCGGAGGCGGCGCTGTCCTGGCTGCGTCCGGACATCTGGGTCAAGGGCGGCGACTACGCCAGCGGCGGCGGCGCCGAGACGTTGCCCGAGTCGGAGATCCTGGCCCGCTGGGGCGGGCACACGGTGGTGGTGCCGTACCTCGACGGGCGCTCGACCACCGACATGATCGCTGCCGCGCGGGCGGGACGGGGCAGCGGCGGCTGGCCGGCCACGACGCTCGACCCGGCGGAGGCCGTCGCGCAGACGGTGGTCCGGTCCACGGCGAAGGGAGCACGATGAACGAGCGACGCATCCGATCCGGCGCGGTCGCGCGGGCGGCGGCATGAACGCCCCCGCTCCCGGCGCCGGGCCCGCGGTCC
>NZ_JAGPXV010001034.1:0-1082 GCF_018070405.1 Micromonospora sp. D75 | reverse complement strand
TCCTCCAGGTGCGGGTGACCGGAGAGGATGAACTCGTCCAGGCCGAGCGCGTGGTACTCGGCGATCCGGTCGGCGACCTCGGTGTGGCTGCCGACGAGCGCGGTGCCCGCGCCGCCGCGTACCAGCCCGAATCCGGCCCACAGGTTCGGCGAGACCTCCAGCCCGTCGCGGGAGCCGCCGTGCAGGTCGAGCATCCGCCGCTGCCCCTCGGACTCGCTGCGCCGCAGCCCTTCCTGCACGGCGCGCACGTCGGCCTCGGGGATGCCGTCGAGCAGCTTGCGCGCCTGGGCCCACGCCTCCTCGGCGGTGTCCCGGCTGATCACGTGCAGCCGGATGCCGTACCGCAGCTCGCGGCCGGCCCCGGCGGCGAGCCCGCGGATCCAGTCCAGCTTGCCGGCCACCTGCGCGGGCGGTTCGCCCCAGGTCAGGTACACGTCGCTGTGCCGGACGGCCACCGGCCCGGCCGCGCCGGACGACCCGCCGAAGTAGACCGGCGGCACCGGGTCGGGCAGCCGGCCGAGCCGGGCGCCCTCGACCCGCACGTGGGCGCCGTCGTGGTCGACCGTCTCGCCGCGCCACAGCGCCCGCACCACGTGCAGGAACTCGTCGGTACGCGCGTAGCGGGCGTCCTTGTCCAGGAAGTCGCCGTACGCGCGCTGCTCGGCCGACTCGCCGCCGGTGACCACGTTCAGTAGCAGCCGCCCGCCGGACAGGCGCTGGAACGTGGACGCCATCTGCGCGGCGAGGGTGGGTGAGAGCAGGCCGGGCCGGAACGCGACGAGGAACTTCAGCCGCTCGGTGACCTCGGTGAGCATGGCGGTGGTCAGCCAGGCGTCCTCGCACCAGGCGCCGGTGGGGGTGAGCGCGCCGGCGAAACCGAGCTGTTCGGCGGTGCGGGCGATCTGCCCCAGGTACGCCACGCTCGCGGGTCGCGCGCCACCGGCCGTGCCGACCGGTACGCCGTGTCCGCCGCCCACGATGTCCCGGCTGTCGCCGTAGGTCGGCAGGAACCAGTGGAAGGTGAGCGACATGGGGGCCTCCGGTGCGCGTCGGACGGGCCGTCTCCTGAGTGGTGGGACGAC
>NZ_JAGPXV010001033.1:0-1087 GCF_018070405.1 Micromonospora sp. D75 | reverse complement strand
CCATCCCACCCCGACCTGCACCACCGCACCACCGAAAAGAGGGGGATCGCCGTGAACGATCTCTTCACCTGGGCCGCCCTGGGCAGCCTCACCGGCGCCAGCGCCGCCACCCTGCTCGCCGCGAACGTCATCGGCGGGCTGATCGGCCCGAGCGGCGACAAGGCGCGCAAGTGGATCGCGCTGGGCTTCGCGCTCCTGCTGTCCTACCTGACCGCCGCGTTCGCCGCCGACGCCGGCCCGGAGAAGTGGATCATCGCGTTCTTCAACGGGCTGGTGATCTTCTCCGCCGCGCTCGGCGTCAACCAGCTCCCCCCTGGTAACCGGCAGGCGACGCAGGCGTCGCCGACCCAGCTCGCCCAGGGCCACGAGCCCCGCTACGTCCGCTCCTGGGTCTGAGAGAGGTGACCCCATGATCTTCGGCATCCTCAGCGCGGCCGTCCAGGTCGTCTTCGGCGCCGTACTCGGGCAACTCGCCGCCGGCACCGTCGGCCTGCTGACCGGCGCGGTCGTCGGCCTGCTCGTCGGCGCGCCCTTCGGCTGGGCGTCCGCGTCCGCCGGCACGTACGGCCCCGACCCGAAGGGGATCTTCCTGTTCGTGGTCGACCACACCTGGAGCCTGCTCAACACGTTCGCCGGGGCGCTCTTCCTGGCCCTGCACCTGGTCTTCGGCCACCAGCTCGACCGGATCGTCTCGGCCGGCAGCGGCCGGGTCAACGTGATCGAGGGCGTCTCACCCCGGTACGCGACCACGATCGGCACCGTGTGCGCCGGCTCCAGCCCGGGCATCCAGCGCCACGAGGACGTGCACGTGTTCCAGGCCCGGCTGCTCGGCCCGTTCTACCTGCCGCTCGTGGCTCTCAACTACGTGCTGTTCACCATCGCCCCGGTGTGGCTGCTCTGGCACGACCACACCAACGCGCCGATCAACCGGTTCACCCGCTACTTCGAGATCGGCGTCTACCCGCACGTGTGGAACGAGGCCATCGCGTACCGGATCCAGGGGACGCCACCGCGATGACCGGCGCGATCGAGGCGGCCGTCGCGGACGTCGCGAGCTGGCTGACCGGAGCCGCGGGTGAGCCCGTAC
>NZ_JAGPXV010001032.1:0-1090 GCF_018070405.1 Micromonospora sp. D75 | reverse complement strand
GCCGGCGGGGCGCCGTCCTGGTGGCCGGGCTCGGCGCCGCCCTCGTGCTCGTCGCCCTGCTGGCCGCCGGGCGCGGCCAGGTGGCGATCTCCCCCGCCGAGGTGCTCGGCTCCGTGCTGCACCGCCTCGGGCTGGACCTCGGTCCGCTGCCGTCGGCGGCGCAGGGCGAGAACGCGCTCTGGATCGTCCGCTTCCCCCGGGTGCTGCTGGCGGCCGTCGTCGGCGCCGCCCTCGGCTGCGCCGGCGCGGTCATGCAGGGCGTCTTCGGCAACCCGCTCGCCGAGCCCGGCGTCATCGGGGTGTCGGCCGGCGCCGCCGTCGGCGCCGCCCTGGCCATCGTCACCGGCGTCACCGTCCTGGGCGGATGGACCGTGCCGCTCGCCGCCTTCGCCGGCGGCCTCGCCACCACCTACCTGGTGTACGCGCTGGCCCGCTCCGGCGGCCGGACCGAGGTGGTGACGCTGGTGCTGACCGGCGTCGCGGTCAACGCGGTCGCCGGCTCGGTGATCGGGCTGCTCATGTTCGTCACCGACCAGTCCGGCGTGCAGGCCATCGCGTTCTGGAACCTCGGCAGCCTCGCCCAGGCCAGTTGGACGGCCGTCGGTCTCGCCGCGCCGTGCCTGCTCGTCGGCCTCGCCGTCGCCTGCGCCGACGCGCGCCGGCTCGACCTGCTCGCGCTCGGCGAACCCGCCGCCCGGCACCTCGGCGTGAACACCGAACGCCTGCGGCTGCGGCTGATCGTCGTCACCGCGCTGCTCGGCGCCGCCGCTGTCGCGTTCACCGGCATCATCAGCTTCGTCGGACTGGTCGTGCCGCACCTGATCCGGATGGTCGCCGGACCGGGCCACCGGGTGCTGCTGGTCGCCAGCGCGCTCGGCGGGGCCGTCGTGGTGATCGGCGCCGACCTCGCGGCGCGTACCCTCGTCGAACACCAGGAGCTGCCCCTCGGCGTGCTCACCGCGGTCATCGGCGGCCCGGCGTTCTTCTGGCTGCTGCGCCGCACCCGCGACCGGGCCGGAGGCTGGGGATGAGCCTTCCGCGTACACCGCGCCGGTTCGCCGCCGCCCGTCCGCCGCGCCCGGCGCCCGCC
>NZ_JAGPXV010001031.1:0-1091 GCF_018070405.1 Micromonospora sp. D75 | reverse complement strand
AGGCGGTGGTGAAGGCCGTCGCGGCCGGCGGCGTCATCACCTTCGACTGCGGGCCCGCGCCGGTCACCATCACCATGAAGGCCACCGCCAAGGTGGTGAACTCGCACGGCCCGCGCATCGTGCTGGACGGCGGCGGCACTGTCACGCTCAGCGGCAGCGGCAAGCGCCGCGTCCTCTACATGAACACCTGCGACCAGGCGCAGGGCTTCACCACCTCGCACTGCCAGAATCAGGACCACCCGCAGCTCACCGTGCAGAACCTGACGTTCGCCGACGGCGACTCCACCGGCGAGCGGACCGAGGGCGGCGGGGGCGGCGCGATCTTCGTCCGGGGCGGGCGGTTCAAGGTGGTCAACTCGCGGTTCGTCGGCAACCGCTGCGACCGTACCGGCCCCGACCTGGGCGGCGCGGCGCTGCGCGTGCTCAGCCAGTTCGAGAACAATCCGGTGTACGTGGTGAGCAGCACCTTCACCGGCGGAGTGTGCGCCAACGGCGGGGCGCTGAGCAGCATCGGCGTCTCCTGGACGGTGCTGAACAGCGTCTTCCGCGACAACCGGGCGGTCGGCACGGGCGCTAACCCGGCCCGGGGCGGCACGCCGGGTGGTGGCAGCGGCGGCGCGATCTACTGCGACGGCAACGAGTTCGCGGTGCGGATCGCCGGCACGGTGATCGAGGACAACAGCGCGAACGAGGGCGGCGGCGCGATCTTCTTCGTCAGCAACAACCGCACCGGCTCGCTGCAGATCGACAGTTCAACGCTGCGCCGCAACCCGAGCAGAGGCTTCGAGACAAAGGGCCACCCCGGCATCTTCTTCCTGGGTGCCCAAATCTCCTGACCCCCTCCCTGCCCTGCCCCGCCCCGTCCCGCCCCGTCTCGCCTCGCCTCGCCTCGCCTCGCCCCGCCTCGTCGATCATGAAGTTGGCGGCCTCGCCATCGGCGTGTCGCGCCGTCAACCTCATGATCGCCGCCTGAACAGCCGGCGCATGGACGCTGCCCTCACCCCGCCCCGTCGATCATGAAGTTGACGGTCCCGATATCGGCGTGTCGACCCGCCAACTTCAGGATCACCGGCCAGTCCTCCGCCCTACGG
>NZ_JAGPXV010001030.1:0-1092 GCF_018070405.1 Micromonospora sp. D75 | reverse complement strand
ATGCAGCAGACCGCCGACCGGGTGGTGGTGCTGGGGCGCGGCCGTCTGGTGGCGGACGCGCCGCTGGCCGAGCTGATCGCCGCCCGGCCCGCCGCGTCGGTCCGGGTGCGCGGGCCGGAGCCGGCCGCGCTCGCCGCGCTCGGTGACCGACTGGCCGCCGAGGGCGCGACTGTCACCGCCGACGAGGGCGGGATGTCCGTCGCCGGCAGCACCGCCGGCCGGGTCGGCGACCTGGCGCACGAGATGGGGGTACGGCTGCACGAGCTGACCCCCGTCGCACCCTCCCTGGAGGAGGCGTTCCTGGAACTGACCGCCGACAGCGTGGAGTACGCCGCCGGCTCGACCGGAGGTGGGACCCGATGACCGCACCGTCCACGCTCGACCCGGCACGCCGGACCACCCGGCCCGCCCCCGACGGGCATCCGCTCACCGGGGCGGTGGCCGCCGAGTGGACGAAGCTCTGGTCGGTCCGCTCCACCTGGTGGACGCTGCTCGCGGCGGTGCTGACCATGGCGGCCACCAGCGCCCAGCTCGCCATCTACGCCCAGAACGCCAACACCGACGACGACCCGGCCAACAACCCGGGCGTGGTCGGCGTCGGCGAAATCGTGGCCGGGTCGCTGGAGCTGACCCAGTACGTGGTGCTGGCGCTCGGCCTGTTCGCGATCACCAGCGAGTTCGCCACCGGCACGATCCGCACCACGCTGCGCTGCACCCCGTCGCGGGGCCGGGTGCTGGCGGCCAAGGCGATCGTGGTGGGCGCGGTGACGTTCGGCCTCGGGCTGCTGCTCGGCGCTGTCGGCGCGGTGACGGCCCGGCCGGTGCTCGGCGAGTGGGGCCGCGCCCCGCTGGGCGGCACCGTGGCCGGCGTGGTGGCCGCCGCGGCGTACCTGGCGCTGATCGGCGTGCTGGCGCTCGGCCTGGCGGCCGCCCTGCGCGGCGCGGTGCTGGCCCTGACAGTGCTGTTCGCGCTGCTGATGATCGTGCCGCTGTCGTTACAGGAGCCGGACATCACGGTGCTGACCCGGATCGCCGACGCGTTCCCCGGCGTGGCGGGCAACCACTTCCTGGCCGGGGACACCGAGCCGTACC
>NZ_JAGPXV010001029.1:0-1098 GCF_018070405.1 Micromonospora sp. D75 | reverse complement strand
GTTATGGCTTCGCCCATCCACGCCGGAGCAGGCATGATGCGGACATGGGTACGCCGACCGCACGTCCCGCCACGCTCGACGACGTCGCCCGCGGCGCCGGGGTGTCCCGGGCCACCGCCTCCCGGGTGCTCGGCGGCTACGGGTTCGCCTCGGCGGACGCCCGCGCCCGGGTGCACGCCGCCGCCGAGCACCTCGGCTACGTGCCGGACCTCGCGGCCCGGTCGCTGGTGCGCGGAGCGGGCGTACGCCTGGTGGTGGCCGTGGTGGGCCGCGACGACACCGTGCTGGACGACCCGTACGTGCACCGGGTGGTGGGCGCGGCGTCGCGGGTGGGCGCGCCGCACGGAGTCGGGGTGGCGCTGGAGTGGCTGCCGCTGGCCGACCCGTCCGGGCTGACCCGGCTGGGCGCCGACCGGGGCGTGTGCGGGGTGATCCTGGTCAACACGACCCAGGCCGCGCTGGACGCGGTGCCGCCGAGGCTGCGCGGCCGGGTCGTCTCGATCGGTCAGGGCTCTCCGGCGGTGCCGTCGTTCGACGTCGACAACGCCGGTGGCGCGGGTGAGGTGCTGCGTCACCTGTACGCCACCGGCCGGCGCCGCGTCGTCATGGTCACCGGGCCGCGCTGGTTGAGCTGCGCAGAACGGTCGGTGACCGCGTACCGGGAGCTGATGCGGGAGTCCGGGTCGCCGGAGCGGCTGGTCACCGGCGACTTCACCGCGGCGCGGGGCGGCCGGGCGGCACTGGAGGCGCTGCGCCGGTGGCCGGACGCCGACGCGGTCTACGCGGCCAGCGACGCCACCGCGTTCGGCGTGATCGCCGCGCTGCGCGGGCGCGGCGTGCGGGTGCCGCACGACGTGGCGGTGGCCGGGTTCGACGACCTGCCGTACGCGGCGATCAGCAGCCCGCCGCTGACCACCGCGACCCATCCGGTGGACCGGATCGCCGCCGCCGCGGCCACGGCCGTGCTGACGCGCGCGCCGGTCGCCCCGAGCACCGCGTTCCCGTCGACGCTGGTGGCCCGCGAGAGCGCCTGACGGTCGATGGGTACGGCGAAGGAGGGCCACCGGTGGGCGGTGTCATGACGTGGATGTACCGGGG
>NZ_JAGPXV010001028.1:0-1125 GCF_018070405.1 Micromonospora sp. D75 | reverse complement strand
CTCCCGGCCCAGGTCGAGCAGGCGCGTCACCGCGCCGGTGCGGGCGTCCAGCACCGCCACGCCCTCGCCCCCGCTCATCGTGCCGGCGCCACTGGCGGTGGTGGTCCACCCGGCCTGGCCGATCCGGTCGCCGCGCTGCCAGCCCCGCCCGTACACCTCGTCCAGCCGGTAGCCGGGGGGAAGCGCGCCGGTGGTCACCGGCCGCCGGTCCGGCGCGCCGCCGGAGGCGGGGAACCGGCGTACGGCCAGGCCGCCGTCCCCGGACCAGCCGCCCACTGTGAGCAGGTCGCCGGACCGGGCCGGCTCGGGTACGACGAGTGTCCACGGGTCGACTGTCAGCTTCGGCGCCGCTCCGGTGCGCCGGTCCAGCTCGTACGCGGTGTCGTTGTCCCCGACGATCAGCCGGTCACCGGCCCAGACCACGTGTTCCAGGTAGCCCGCGAGCGGATAGCGACGCACCTCGGCGTCGGTCAGGTCGACCACCACCACCTCGCCGGTCTGCGCGAACGCGGCGGTCCGGCCGTCCGGCGACAGGCTGCCCGGCTTGAGTGCCGTCGCCTCGTTGCCCTCGGCGTCGCGGGTGGGCGCGAGCGTGACCACGTCGAGTTCCCGGACGATGCCGTCGTCACCCAGCACCCGGACCGTGCCCGCCTCGCCGGTGGCCGGGTCGACCGGCTGGTACAGCGCCAGCGCCCGGCTCACCGGCCGGTCGGAGAGGCGGTAGGGGACCCGGTCGCCGAGCCGGCCCAGCGGGTCGCCCGCCTCGCCGAGCCGGTCCGGGGGCCGCTGCACGACCGGCGCGCTCGGTGCCGAGGTCACCGCCGGGCGGGGTGGCGCCGCGGGGGGCGGGCCGGAGCGGTGCAGGAGCGCCGTCGTACCGCCGCCGACAAGGACCACGGCGACGGCGGCGGCCCCGGCGGCGCGGCGGACACGACGGACCCGCCCGGCCCGTTCCCATCCGGCGGCGGCCGGCCGGGTCGGGCGGATCTCCTCGGTGGCCCGGGTCAGCAGCCGGGTCAGCTCCGTCTCGTTCACGGGTTCACCTCGCTTCCGGCGGCCAGGCCGTCGCCGGACCGGCCGGGGGCGGGCACCACGTCGCGCAGCCGGCGCAGCGCGTCGTGGCAC
>NZ_JAGPXV010001027.1:0-1125 GCF_018070405.1 Micromonospora sp. D75 | reverse complement strand
GGACCGCACGGTGCGCGAGCTGATCACCACCCGGGACGAGGCCACCCGCACCCGGGCCGCGCTCGACACCGAGATCCGCGAGCAACGCAAGCAGGTCGAGGTGATGGGCAAGCGCAAGGAGCAGGCCGAGCGCGCGCTCGAAGTGGCGAACGAACGTTCCGCCCGCAACAACAGCAGCGGCGGCGGCAGCGTCCAGGGCACCTCAAACAAGAACGCGAAGCCTGCGCCACGCAACTCGGACGGCTCGTGGCCGTCGGAGTCGTGCAGCGTCAACGACCCGACCCCGGCCAACGGCTGCATCACCCCGCGGACGCTGCACGCGCTGCAGCAGGCCAAGGCGGCCGGTTTCACCAGGTACGTCTCGTGCCACCGGCCCAGCGGCTCGGGCGAGCACCCGAAGGGGCGGGCCTGCGACTTCGCCGCCCAGAAGAACGGCTTCGGCGGCGTGGCCAGCGGCGGTGACCGGACGTACGGCAACAACCTGGCCGCGTACTTCGTGCGCAACGCCGACCCGCTCGCCGTGCTCTACGTGATCTGGTTCAAGCAGATCTGGCTGCCCAGCAGCGGGTGGAAGTCGTACAGCGGCGGCAACGGAGACCCGTCCAGCGACCACACCAACCACGTGCACCTGTCGGTGTACTAGCGCGCTCCCGGGGGGCCGGCCGGATCGGGCCGGCCCTCCAGCGTCGCGCCGAGACGGGCCGCCAGGCTCAGGTGAGCCGCCCGGGCCTGGCGGAACGCGTACCCGAACAGCGGCGCCGGCGCGGTGAGCGTGATCTCCACGTCGATGCGCACGGTGCCGTCGGGCTCGTCGCGTAGCCGGGTGTGGTTGCGCACCGTCGTCGCCGGCTGCTGCCGGGCGACAGTGACCACCTCGTCCTCGCTCGCGACCAGCACGTCCGCCTGGTACGTGACCGGGAAGTGCAGCGGGCCCAGTTGCAGCCGGTCGGTGATCGCGTAGCTGGCCAGCGCGCCCGGCCGGGCCGGCAGCTGCCGGACCCGGACGATCAGCGGATGCAGCTCGCCCTGGCGACTCAGGTCACCCAGCAGTGCCACCGCGTCGGCCCGGCTGCACCGGGCCTGCACGGTGTAGCTGAAGCTGTCGCTGCTCTGCAAGCGGGCCCC
>NZ_JAGPXV010000103.1:0-12624 GCF_018070405.1 Micromonospora sp. D75 | reverse complement strand
CGGTGGCCTCGTCGGCGGCCACGAGGGCGGCCCACGGCGGCGGCTCCGGCCAGTAGCGCTGCCGGTCGAACGCGTAGGTGGGCAGCTCGACCCGCTGGGCGCCGGTACCGGCGTAGACGGCGGACCAGTCCGGGGAGACGCCGTGGGTGTGCAGCGCGGCGAGCGCGCGCAGCAGGGTGCTCGGCTCGGCGCGGTCCCGGCGCAGGGCGGGCACCACCAGTGGGGCCCGGCCGCCGGCCGGGGCCTCGGCCAGGACGGCCTGGGCGAGGGCGGTGAGCACCCCGTCCGGGCCGATCTCGACGTAGCCGGTGACGTTGCGCTCGCGCAGTGCCACGACGGCGTCGGCGAAGCGTACCGCCTCGCGGGCGTGGCGCACCCAGTAGCCGGGCGCGCCGATCTCCGCCGCGTCGACCGGCGCGCCGGTGACGGTGGAGACCATCGGGATGCTCGGAGCCGCGTACCGCAGCCGTCCGGCGACGGCGGCGAGGTCGTCGAGCACCGGATCCATCAGCGGACTGTGGAACGCGTGGCTGACCGCCAGGCGCCGGACCCGGACACCCCGGGCGGCCCACTGGGCGGCCAGTTCCTCGACGGCGTCGCCGGCCCCGGACACCACGACCGCGGCGGGGCCGTTGACGGCCGCGACGGAGACCCGGTCGGCCCGCTCACCGAGCGTGGCGGTCACCTCGGCCTCGGTGGCGGCGACGGCGAGCATCGCGCCCCCGGCCGGCAGCGCCTGCATCAGCCGGCCCCGGGCGGCGACCAGCTCGGCGGCGTCGGCCAGGGAGAGCACACCGGCGGCGTGGGCGGCCGCGATCTCGCCGATCGAGTGCCCGGCGACGGCGTCGGGGCGGACCCCCCACGCCTCGAACAGCCGGAACAGCGCCACCTCCACGGCGAACAGCGCCGGCTGGGTGAATTCGGTGCGGTCCAGCGCCTCGGCCTCATGCGTGCCGGGCTCGGCGAAGAGCAGTGGCCTGAGCGGGCGGGGCAGGTGCGCGTCGAGGGCGGCGCAGGCCTCGTCCAGGGCGGCGGCGAAGACGGGGAACGCCTCGGCCAGCTCGCGACCCATCCCGGCCCGCTGGGCGCCCTGCCCCGAGAACAGGTACGCCACCTTCGGCCGGGGCACCGCCACGCCGGTGACCACCAGCGGCGCGTCCTCGCCGGCGCCGAGGGCGCGCAGCCCGGCGCCCAGCGCGATCCGGTCGGTGGCCAGCACGACGGCCCGGTGTTCCAGGGCGGCCCGGGCGACGGCCGACGACCAGCCGACGTCGACCGTACGTGGCGCCTCCAGCCCGGTGAGCTGCTCGGACCAGCGCTGCGCCTGGGCGGCCAGCGCGAGCCCCGAACGGCCCGACAGCAGCACCGGCACCACCGGCAGCCGCGCCGGGTCACCGGTCGGCTGCTCGGCTTCGACCGGCTCCGGGGCCTGCTCCAGGATGGTGTGCGCGTTGGTGCCGCTGATGCCGAACGAGGAGACGGCGGCGCGGCGCGGGTGGTCGGTGACCGGCCAGGGGCGGCCCTCGCGGAGCAGTTCGACCGCACCGACGCTCCAGTCCACCTGGTCGGTCGGCTCGTCCACGTGCAGGGTCTGCGGCAGGTAGCCGTGCCGCAGCGCCAGCACCATCTTGATGATCCCGGCGACACCGGCGGCGGCCTGGGTGTGACCGATGTTCGACTTGATCGAGCCGAGCCAGAGCGGCTGCTCGGCGGGCCGCTCCCGGCCGTACGTGGCGAGCAGGGCCTGCGCCTCGATCGGGTCGCCGAGCTTCGTGCCGGTGCCGTGCGCCTCGACGGCGTCCACGTCGGCCGGGGCGAGGCCGGCGTTGGCGAGCGCCTGCCGGATCACCCGCTGCTGCGACGGCCCGTTCGGGGCGGTGAGGCCGTTGGAGGCGCCGTCCTGGTTGACGGCGCTGCCCCGGATGACCGCGAGCACCGGGTGACCGTTGCGGCGGGCGTCGGAGAGCCGCTCGACGAGCAGCAGGCCGAGGCCCTCGCCCCAGCCGGTGCCGTCGGCGGCGGAGGCGAACGCCTTGACCCGGCTGTCCGGGGCGAGGCCCCGCTGCCGGCTGAAGCCGACGAACACCCCGGGGGTGGACATGACGGTGACGCCGCCGACCAGGGCGAGTGAGCACTCCGAGCGGCGCAGCGCCTGGCAGGCCCAGTGCAGCGCGACCAGCGACGACGAGCAGGCGGTGTCGACCGAGACGGCGGGCCCCTCCAGCCCGAGGGTGTACGACACCCGGCCCGACAGGACGCTGCCGGCGTTGCCGGTCATCAGGTGCCCCTCGGCGCCCTCGGCGCTGAACATCAGGTTGCGGTAGTCCTGGTAGTTGGTGCCGACGAATACGCCGGTGGCGCTGCCGCGCAGCGTGTGCGGGTCGATCCCGGCCCGCTCGACCGCCTCCCAGGACGCCTCCAGCAGCAGCCGCTGCTGCGGGTCCATGGCGAGGGCCTCGCGGGGGCTGATGCCGAAGAAGCCGGCGTCGAAGTCGGTGGCGCCGGTGACGAAGCCGCCCTCACGGGCGTAGCTGGTGCCCTCCTTCTCCGGATCGGAGTCGAAGAGCCGGTCCAGGTCCCAGCCCCGGTCGGTGGGGAACTCCCCGATGGCGTCGCCGCCGGCGGCGAGGAGCTGCCACAGTTGCTCCGGGGTGTCCGCCCCACCGGGCAGGCGGCAGCTCATCGCCACGATGGCGATCGGGTCGTCGTCCTCGGCCGCGGCGGTCGGGGCGGGGGTGGTCGCGTCGGGGACGATCCCGGTGAGCAGTTCGCCGAGGTGCGCGGCGAGCACCGTCGGGTTCGGATAGTCGAAGGCGAGCGTCGCGGGCAGCCGCAGGTCGGTGGCGGCGGCCAGGAAGTTGCGCATGTCGACTGCCGTCAGCGAATCCAGGCCGAGGTCGCGGAAGGGCTGGGTGGCCGGGATGTCGTCGGCGGCGCCGTAGCCGAGGGCCGTCGCCGCGCACTGCCGCACCAGCTCCAGCAGTGTCGCGGTGCGCTCCCCCGGCGCGAGCGCGGCGAGCCGCCGGGCGAGGGCCGACGGTACGCCCGTCTCCTCCTCGGCGGCCTCCTGCTGCCCGGCCGGCTGCGTCGCCTCCTGGGCCTCGGCGAGGTCGCCGATCAGCGGGCTGGGCCGCACCAGGGTGAACGCGGGGGCGAAACGGGCCCAGTCGATGTCGGCGACGACTGTGGTGGGCTCGTCGCGGCGCAGCGCCCGGGCGAGGGCCTCGACGGCCAGTTCCGGGTCCATGCCGATCATGCCGCCCCGGCGCAGCCGTTCCTGGGCGCGTTCGTTCTCGGCGGGCAGGCCGGCCCCGCGCCAGGCGCCCCAGGCCACCGAGAGGGCCGGCAGTCCCTCGGCCCGGCGCCGCTCGGCGAGGGCGTCGAGGAAGGCGTTGGCCGCCCCGTACGCGCCCTGCCCGGCGTTGCCGGTGGTTCCGGCCACCGAGGAGAAGAGCACGAAGGCGTCCAGGTCGAGGTCGCGGGTCAGCTCGTCCAGGTGCAGCGCGGCGACGCACTTCGACGCGGCGACGGTGTGCAGGCGCTGCGCGGTGACGGTGTCGACGATGCCGTCGTCGAGGACGGCGGCGGTGTGCAGCACGGCGCTCAGCGGGGCGTCGGCGGGGACGGCGGCGAGCAGGTCGGCCACCTGTGCCCGGTCGGCGACGTCGCAGCGGGCCACTGTGACCCGTACGCCGAGGCCGGTCAGCTCCGCCTCCAGCTCGGCGGCGCCCGGGGCGTCCGGGCCGCGCCGGCTGGCCAGCAGGACGTGCGCGGCGCCGGAGCGGCCCGCCCAGCGGGCCAGATGCCCGCCCAGTCCGCCGGTGCCACCGGTGATCAGCACGGTGCCGCGCATCCGCCGGGTGTCGTCCGCGTCGCCGGACTCGACCGGCTCGGGTTCGGTGATCCGGGTGAGGCGGCGGACGAAGACGCCGGAGGCGCGGACGGCGAGCTGGTCCTCGCCCCGGCCGGACTGCTCCGCGCCGTCGTCGCCGAAGGCGTCTTCGCCACCGCTGGCGCCGAGCGCCGCGCAGAGCAGCGCGCCGGCCTGCGCGTCGAGCACGTCGGGCAGGTCGAGCAGGCCGCCCCAGCGGGCGGGGTGTTCCAGGGCGACGGCGCGGCCGAGCCCCCAGACGGAGGCGGCGGCGGGGCGCGGCGCCGGGTCGTCGGCGCAGGCCACGACGGCTCCCCGGGTGGCGCACCACAGCGGCGCCTCGACGCCGAGCAGCCCGAGCGCCTGCACCAGCAGGGCGGTGCCCGAGACGGCCAGCGAGGTGGCCGGGTGCTCCGGGTGCGCCCGCTCGTCCAGACCCAGCAGCGAGAGCACGGCGACGGGTCCGTCCGGGCCGGTGAGCGCGGCGCTCAGCCGCTCGGCCAGCGCCGCCGGGTCGTGTGTGACGTCCAGCTCCACCGGGACGACGTCCGCGCCGAAGTTGCCGAGGGCCGACAGCACGTCGGTGACCAGCGGGTCGTCGCCCAGCGCCGCGGGCACCGGCACGAGCCAGGTGCCGGCGAGCCAGGTCAGCGGCAGGTCGGGCAGGGCCCGCCAGGTGACCCGGTAGCGCCAGCGGTCGATGTCCGGCGCGGCGTCGGCCGCGGTGAGGAAGAGCGGCGGCGCGGGCCAGTACCGGTGGTGGTCGAAGGCGTACGTGGGCAGGTCGACGGTGGCCGCGGCGGGCAGCACCCTCGTCAGGTCGACGGGCAGGCCGACGGCGTACGCGGTGGCGAGGTTGGTCAGCAGCCGGGTCGCGTCGTCGTCACCACGACGCAGACTGCCGATGGTGTGCCCGCTCACACCGGCGTCGTCAAGGATCGCGGTGACCGGCATCGTCAGCACCGGATGCGGGCTGATCTCGACGAACGTGGTGTGCCCGGCAGCCACAGCCGTCCGCACGGCCGCGTCGAAGAGCACAGTCTGCCGCAGGTTGTCGTACCAGTAGTCAGCGGTCATCACCGCCGGATCCACCCAGTCCCCGGTGAGAGTGGACACGAGCCGGGTGTGACCGGCCCGCGGACTGACACCGGCCAGGTCCGCCCGAAGCTGCTCGGCGACCTCCTGCACCGCGGGCGAATGCGACGCGTAGTCCACGGGGATCAGCCGGGCACGAACACCCTCGGCCCCGCACGCCTGGACGAGGCCGGCGACGTGCTCCGGCGGACCCGACACCACGACGGTGGACGGGCCGTTGACCGCCGCGACCCCGACACCCGGGAACGCGGGCAGCCGCTCGGCCACCGCCTCGGCCGACAGGTCCACCGACGCCATCGTCCCGGTACCCCGCAGCACCGCCAGCGCACGCGACCGCAACGCCACCGTCCGCGCCGCGTCCTCCAGGCTCAGAATGCCCGCCACGCACGCCGCGCCGATCTCACCCTGCGAGTGACCGATCACCGCGTCCGGAACCACACCCGCCGCACGCCACACCGCCGCCAGAGCGACACCGACGGCCCACAGCACCGGCTGCACCACCTCGACCCGGTCCAGCCACGACTCGTCCTCGCCCGTGAGCACCGACACGAGATCCACATCGAGATACGGCGCCAACGCCCGCCGGCACTCCGCCAGACACTCGTCGAACACCGGCGTACGACCCACCAGCCCCGCCGCCATCCGCGCCGACTGCGCGCCCTGACCCGGAAACACGAAGACCGGACCCGCACCCGGACTCGACGCCACCCCCGTGACCACGTTCCCCGCCGGCTGACCGGCAGCGAAGGCATCCAGCCCGGCAAGCAACCCCTCGACGGACGACCCGACGACAACGACGCGATGGTCGAACGCCGACCGGGTAGCCGCCAACGACCAGCCCACCTCCACCGGATCGATCCCACCCCGCTCACGCACGTGCCGCGCAAGCCGGGCAACCTGACCGGCCAACGCCGTCCCCGACCGCGCCGACACCGGCCAGGCCACCACATCCGAAGCGACCAACCCCGCCCCACGCCCACCCGCATCCGACTCGACCGGCTCAGCCGACTGCTCGATGATCACGTGAGCGTTGGTGCCGGAGATGCCGAACGAGGAGACGGCGCCCCGGCGTACCCGGCCCGTCTCGGGCCACGGGCGGGCCTGCGTCACCAGTTCCACCGCGCCGGCCGTCCAGTCGACGTGCGGCGACGGCGCGTCGACGTGCAGCGTCGCCGGCACGAGGCCGTGCCGGATGGCGAGCACCAGCTTGATCACGCCGGCCACGCCCGCGGCGGCCTGGGCATGGCCGATGTTCGACTTCACCGAGCCGAGCAGCAGTGGCGGTGCCTCGTCACGGTCCTGCCCGTACGTGGCGATGAGCGCCTGCGCCTCGATCGGGTCGCCCAGCCTGGTGCCGGTGCCGTGCGCCTCCACCACGTCGACGTCGGCGGTGGAGAGCCGGGCGGAGGTGAGTGCCTGGCTGATGACCCGCTGCTGGGCCGGCCCGTTGGGCGCGGTCAGCCCGTTCGACGCGCCGTCCTGGTTGACGGCGGTGCCGCGGACCACAGCCAGGACGCGGTGGCCGTTGCGGCGGGCGTCCGACAGCCGCTCGACCAGCAGCCAGCCGACCCCCTCGGAGAACCCGGCACCGTCGGCGGCGGCGGCGAACGACCGGCAGCGCCCGTCGGTGGAGAGTGCGCGCTGCCGGCTGGATCCGATGTAGAGGCCCGGGGTGGCCATCACGGTCACCCCGCCGGCCAGCGCCAGGTCGCACTCCCCCGCCCGCAGCGCCTGCACGGCGAGGTGCAGCGCCACCAGCGACGACGAGCAGGCCGTGTCGATGGATACGGCCGGTCCTTCGAGCCCGAGGGCGTACGACACCCGGCCCGACGCGACGGCCGCCGCGCCCCCGGTCATCGAGTGCCCTTCGTCGCCGTCGGGCGACATCATCAGCAGGGTGCCGTAGTCCTGCCCGTTGGTGCCGACGAACACCCCGGTCCGGCTGCCGCGCAGCGAGGCGGGGTCGATGCCGGCGGCCTCTACCGCCTCCCAGGAGGTCTCCAGCAGCAGCCGCTGCTGGGGGTCCATGGTCAGCGCCTCGCGCGGCGAGATGCCGAAGAAGGCGGAGTCGAAGTCGCCGGCCCCGTCGACGAACCCGCCCTCCCGGGCGTACGAGGTGCCCGGGTGGTCGGGGTCGGGGTGGTAGAGGCGCTCCAGGTCCCAGCCCCGGTCGTCGGGGAAGGGCGCGACGGCGTCCCGGCCGTCCCGCAACAGCTCCCACAGGTCGTCGGGGTTGCGCACCCCGCCCGGCAACCGGCAGCTCATCGCCACGATCGCCACCGGCTCCAGTTCCTGGGACTGGGCCTCGCTGAGTCGGCGGCGGGTGTCGTGGAGATCAGCCATGACCCGCTTGAGGTAGTCGCGGAGCTTGTCTTCGTTGGCCATCGGAGTGCCGCTTCCTCGAAAGAGACGGGAGAGAGCTGGAGCTGGGTCAGGAGATGCCGAGGTCCTTGTCCACCATCGCGAACAGTTCGTCGTCGGTGGCGTCGTCGAGGTGCCGGCCGATGTCGGCGCCACCGCTGTCCTGGCCGAGCCGGGAGAGCATCGCCTGCAGGCGTACGGTGGCCCGCACCCGGGCCGCCTCGTCCCGGGCGACCTCGTCGAGGCCCTCGGCGATCCGGTCCAGATCGTCGAGGAGCGCGTTCGGGGTGACCACGTCGTCGTGGGCGACCTCGGCGTAGAGGTACTCCGCCAGGGTCGTCGGGGTCGGGTAGTCGAAGACCAGGGTGACCGGGAGGGCCACGGCGGTGGCCGCGCCGAGCCGGTTACGCAGCTCGACGGCGGTGACGGAGTCGAAGCCCAGCTCCCGGAACGCCCGATGCTCGTCCACGGAGTCGGCGGACGGGTAGTTGAGCACGGCGGCGACCTGGCCACGGACCAGGCCGAGCAGCACGGCGAACCGCTCGGCGGCGGGCAGCCCGGCGAGCCGCTCCCGCAACGACTCCGGGCCGTCGCCGACCTCCACGCTGTCCATCGCCTCGGCGGCGGCGAGCCGCCGCACGTCCGGCAGGTCGCTGATCAGCGGACCGGGCCGGGTGGCGGTGAACGCGACGGAGAACCGTTCCCAGGCGATGTCGGCGATGGTGAGGAACGCCTCGCCGTGGTCCACGGCCTGGTGCAGCGCGGTGATCGCCGCCTCCGGGGTCATCTCGGGTACGCCGTGGCGGTGCAGCAGCTCGCCGAGCGGCCCGTCGGCCATGCCGCCGCCGGCCCACGCCCCCCAGGCGACGGAGGTGGCGGTGAGGCCGAGGCCCCGGCGGTGCTGGGCGAGCGCGTCGAGGAACGCGTTGCTCGGGGCGTAGTTGCCGACGCCGGAGCTGGCCACGCTGCCGGCGAAGGACGAGAACATGACGAACGCGGACAGCTCGTGGTCGAGGGTCAGCTCGTGCAGGTTGTACGCGACGTCGACCTTGGCCCGCAGCACCCGTTCGATCTGCTCGGGCCGGATGTCGTTGATCATGGCGTCGTCGAGGACCGCGGAGGCGTGCACGACCGCGGTGAGCGGGTACTCGGCGGGGATCGCCTCGATCAGCTCGGCCAGGGCGTCGCGGTCGGAGGCGTCGCACTCGACCACTGTGGCCTGGGCGCCCAGCGCGGTGAGGTCGTCGACGAGCTGCTGCGCGCCGGGCGCGGCCATGCCCCGCCGGCTGACGACGACGATGTTCTCCACACCGCTGCGGGCCAGCCAGCGGGCGGCGTGCCCACCGAGCGCGCCGGTGCCGCCGGTGACGAGCCCCGTGCCGTACGGCTGCCACGGGTTGGCGGGCTGACTGTCGCCGAGCGGGACGCGGGTGAGCCGGCGGGCGAGCAGGCCACTCGGGCGTACCGCGATCTGGTCCTCGTCCCCGGCGGTGGTGAGGGCCGCGACCAGCAGGTCGGCACAGCGGTCCTCCACGGCCTCGGGCAGGTCCACGAGGCCGCCCCAGCGCTGCGGGTGCTCCAGCGCGGCGACCCGGCCGAAGCCCCAGACCAGCGACTGCGCCGGGGCGCGCAGCAGGTCGGCCATGCCTACCGACGCGGCGCCGGAGGTGACGCTCCACATCGGCGCGCGCAGGCCGATGTCGCCGAGGGCCTGGAAGAGCGCGACGGTGGCGGCGAAGCCGCCGGGCACGGAGGGGTACAGCGGGTGGGCCAGCTCGTCGAAGGCGAGCAGCGAGACCACGCCGGCGACGTCGGCGGTGGCGTCGCCGCCCGGTCCGGCGGCGAGCGCCTCCTGCAGCAGCTTGCCGAACTGGTCGCGGTCGACGTCGGGCGTGGAGACGGCCACCGGCACGAGCGTCGCGCCGGCCGCCGCGATCGCCTCGACGCAGGCGTCCTGCCAGGGCTCGATGATGTCGCCGGTCGGCATGACCACGACCCAGGTGCCGTCCATGCCCCGGTTGGCGACGCCGGTCAGGGGCTTCCAGGTGTCCTGGTAGCGCCAACTGTCGATGTCGGCCTGCCGGCGCCGCTGCCGGCGCCAGGAGGTGAGCATCGGCAGGGCCGGCAGCAGCGCGTCGAGAACCTCGTGTGCCGGGGTCTCCTCGGTGGCGATGGTCTCGGCGAGCGCCGTGACGTCCCCGCTCTCGACGGCGGCCCAGAAGCCCGCGTCGCCCGGGTCGCCGCTCATGCCCGACAGCAGGGTCTCCAGGTCGGGCCCGCCGCTGCCGTCGAGCCAGAACCGCTGGTGGTCGAAGGCGTACGTGGGCAGCGGCGCGACCTCGGTCTCGGCGAGGACGTCCGCCAGGTCGACGGGCAGGCCGACGGCGTACGCGGTGGCGAGGTTGGTCAGCAGCCGGGTCGCGTCGTCGTCGCCCCGGCGCAGGCTGCCGATGGTGTGCCCGCTCGCGCCGGTGTCGTCGAGGATCGCGGTGACCGGCATCGTCAGCACCGGGTGCGGGCTGATCTCGACGAACGTGGTGTGCCCGGCGGCGACCGCCGTACGGACGGCGGCGTCGAACTGCACGGTCTGCCGCAGGTTGTCGTACCAGTGCTCCGCGCCCATGGTGAGCGGGTCGGCCCACTCGCCCGTGAGGGTGGAGACCAGCCGGGTGTGGCCGGCCCGCGGGGTGACGCCGGCCAGGTCCGCGCGGAGCTGCTCGGCCACCTGCCGCACGGCCTCGGAGTGCGACGCGTAGTCCACGGGGATCAGCCGGGCGCGGACGCCCTGCGCCTGGCACGCCTGCACGAGGTCGGCCACGGGCTGCGGCGGGCCGGACACCACGACGGTGGACGGCCCGTTGACGGCCGCGACTCCGACGCCCGGGAACTCCCCCAGGCGCTCGGTGACCGCGTCGGCGGACAGGTCGATCGACGCCATCGTCCCGGTCCCCCGCAGCACCGTCAGCGCCCGCGACCGCAACGCCACTGCCTTCGCGGCGTCCTCCAGGCTCAGGATCCCGGCGACACAGGCCGCGCCGATCTCGCCCTGGGAGTGACCGATCACCGCGTCCGGGACGACGCCCGCCGCGCGCCACACGGCCGCCAGGGCGATGCCGACGGCCCACAGCACCGGCTGCACGACCTCGACCCGCTCCAGCCACGACTCGTCGTCACCGGTCAACACCGCAACGAGGTCCACATCGAGGTACGGGGCCAGGGCCCGCTGACACTCCGCCAGACGCGCGTCGAACACCGGCGTCCGACCCACCAGACCGGCCGCCATCCGCGCCGACTGCGCACCCTGACCCGGGAACACGAACACCGCACTCGTCCCGACGGCCGTACCCGTGACCAGGTTCCCCGCCGGCGCACCAGCCGCCAGGGCGTCCAGCCCCGCCAGCAACTCCTCCGCGCTCGACCCGACCACGACCGCCCGCTGGTCGAACGTCGACCGGGTGGCGGCGAGAGACCAGCCCACCGCCGCCGCGTCGAGGTCGGCGTGCGCGCGGACGTGCTGGGCCAGGCGAGCGGCCTGACCGGCCAGCGCGCCCTTCGACCGCCCCGACACCGTCCAGACGACGACGTCGGAGGCCACGAGCCCCGGGCTGCGATCCTCGGCGGCCTCGCCGTCGGGCTCCACGCTCTCGGCGGGGAGGTCCTCGGGCAGTTCGATGATGACGTGGGCGTTGGTGCCGGAGATGCCGAACGACGACACCGCCGACCGGCGCGCCCGGTCCACGGCCGGCCACGGCCGCGACTCGATCGCCAGCTCGACGGCCCCGGAGTTCCAGTCGATGTGCGGCGACGGCTCGTCCACGTGCAGCGTCGCGGGGACCACGCCCTCGCGCATCGCCAGCACCATCTTGATCACACCGGCGACACCGGCGGCGGCCTGCGTGTGGCCGATGTTCGACTTGACCGAGCCGAGCAGCAGCGGCTCCTCGCGGTCCTGCCCGTACGTGGCGAGCAGGGCCTGCGCCTCGATCGGGTCACCGAGCGTGGTGCCGGTGCCGTGCGCCTCGACCACGTCCACGTCGGCCGCGGAGAGCCGCGCCGAGGCCAGCGCCTGCCGGATCACCCGCTGCTGCGACGGACCGTTCGGGGCGGTCAGCCCGTTCGAGGCGCCGTCCTGGTTGACGGCGCTGCCCCGCACGATCGCCAGCACCTCGTGCCCGTTGCGCCGCGCGTCCGACAACCGCTCCACCAGCAGCACGCCCACACCCTCGCCCCAGCCCGTGCCATCCGCACCCGCCGCGAACGCCTTGCACCGGCCGTCGGCCGCCAGGCCCCGCTGCCGGGAGAACTCCACGAACAGCCCGGGCGTCGCCATCACGGTCACGCCGCCGGCGAGGGCCAGGTCGCACTCGCCACGCCGCAGCGACTGCACCGCCAGGTGCAACGCCACACGCGACGACGAACACGCCGTGTCCACCGACACCGCCGGCCCCTCCAACCCCAACGCGTACGCCACCCGACCCGACACCACACTCGCGGCGTTGCCCGTTCCCGCGAAGCCCTCCACCTCGTCCCCCGCCACCATCAGCAGGGCCCCATAGTCCTGACCATTCGTGCCCACGAACACCCCTGTTCGCGAACCCCGCAGAACCCCAGGCTCAACCCCTGCCCGCTCGACCGCCTCCCACGAAACCTCCAGCAACAACCGCTGCTGCGGGTCCATGGCCAACGCCTCGCGGGGGGAAATCCCGAAGAAACCGGCATCAAACTCCGCCGCCTCGTAGAGGAAGGCGCCGCTGCGGACGTAGGAGGTGCCGGTGGAATAGGGGTCGGGGTCGTAGAGGCGCTCGACGTCCCAACCCCGATCGCCGGGGAGGTCCGACACGGCGTCGCGGCCGGCGTGCAGCATCTGCCAGAACCGCTCGGGATCGTTGGCCCCGCCGGGGAAGCGGCAGGACATGGCCACGATGGCCACCGGCTCGTCGTCGCCCAACGCCACCGGGGCGGCCTCGACGGCCACGGCGGCCTCCCCGCCCAGTTCCTCGTGCAGGTGCCGGGCGAGCGCGGTCGGCGACGGGTAGTCGAAGACCAGGGTCACCGGCAGCCGCAGCGAGGTGGCGGTGGCGAGCCGGTTGCGCAGTTCCACCGCGGTCACCGAGTCGAAGCCGAGGTCGCGGAACGCGTGGTGCGGGTCGACGGCCTGGCCGTCGGCGTACCTGAGGACCGTGGCCGCCTGGTCGCGGACCAGGTCGAGCAGCGCCTGCTGGCGCTCGGCGGCGCTCATCCGGGTGAACGCGCCGGCCGGGCCGGCCTCGTCGGTCTCCTTCGTCTCGGCCAGTCCC
>NZ_JAGPXV010001026.1:0-1134 GCF_018070405.1 Micromonospora sp. D75 | reverse complement strand
GGCGGCGCCGCGCGTGGCGGCGCAGCGGCGCGGCGACGCGCTCGTCGTGCACAACTACGGCCACGCGGGCAACGGCGTGATGCTGTCCTGGGGCTGCGCCCGCGACGCCGCCGCGCTCGCCCTCGGCGCCGCGCCGTCCGCCTGACGGCACGGTCAGGACACGGCGGTACGCACCAGTTCGGCGAGCTTCTTCTCCACCTCCGGGCTCCACCGCACCAGCGCGAACGACGCCGGCCACATGTCGCCGTCGTCGAGGTTCGCCGCCTCCTGGAAGCCCACCGTCGAGTAGCGGTACTTGAACTTCCCCGCGTCCTGGAAGAACACGACGATCTTGCCGGCGGCGTTGGCGTACGCGGGCATGCCGTACCAGGTCTTCGGCGCCAGCTCCGGCGCGGCGGACATGATCGTCATGTGCACGCGCTCGGCCAGCTCGCGGTCCTCCGGCGCCATCTGCGCGATCCGGTCGAGCACCGCCTGCAGGTCGTCGGCCTTCTTCGCGCCCTTCCTGCCCTCGGCGCGCAGCTCGGCCGCGCGCTCCTTCATCGCGGCGCGTTCCTCGGCAGTGAACCCGTCGGACATCTCGATCCCCCCTCGTGACTCGCGGTCCGCGTGGTGCCGACCGCCTGGCAGCAACGCTATGGCCCGGCGGTGGGCGCCCGCTTCTCGATTCCTGACCACCTGCCGGGACCACGGCGACCCGGCGCGGCACCTACCATCGCCGCCATGGCAACCCGGCTCGTACAGATCAACATGAAGGCACACGACGAGGTCGCGCTCGGTGATTTCTGGGCGAAGGTGCTCGGCTGGGAGATCTCCAGCGAGGAACCCGGCGTGACGAACCTCGAACCCGCGGGCCTCACCTACCCGGACCCCCGCGCCCTCTACGTCGACCTCGTCGTCTCCACCGAGCCCAAGACGGCGAAGAACCGCGTCCACGTCGACCTCGCGACCACCTCGCCCGCGCACCACACGGAGCTGGTCGCGCGCCTGACCGCGCTCGGCGCCACCCCCGCAGACGTGGGCCAGGGCGACGTGCCGTGGACGGTCCTGGCGGACCCGGAGGGCAACGAGTTCTGCGTACGGGAGCCGGACCCGCGGCGCGCGGACACCGGGCCGATCGCCGAGGTGGTGGTC
>NZ_JAGPXV010001025.1:0-1135 GCF_018070405.1 Micromonospora sp. D75 | reverse complement strand
CGCCGAGCGCGAGCCGGACCACGTCGGCCAGCGGGACCGGCGCCACGTGGCCGTCCGAGCCGGTGGCGCCGGAGAGCACCACCAGGCTGCCCGCGTTGCGGCGCAGACGGCTGGAGATGTGGTCCAGCCGGTACAGGTGCTCCAGCCGGCCCGGGTCCGTCTCCTGCCGCTCCAGCCGGTCGATGAGCGCGATCTGGCGGCCGACCAGGTTCTGGGTACGCCGTCCGACGTGGCCGAACATCTGCGCCACGTTGCGGCGTCCGGCCACCTGCCGCTCGACCAGCCGGGCGGCGGTGTGCTGCACCCGGTCGAACGCGCGGGCCAGCTCACCGATCTCGTCCCGGGCGCTCACCTCCACCGGGTCGAGGCGTACCGGGGGCACGCTCTCGGACTCGTCGTCGGCGACCCGGGTCAGCTCCGCCTCGGCGACCCGGGCGACCCGCTCGGCGGAGCGGGTGAGCCGGCTCAGCGGGCGGGCGACGGTACGGGCCACCGTCATGCTCAGCAGCACCACGACCAGCAGGATGACGCCCGCCGCCACGGTGACCAGCCAGGCCGCGGTCAGAGCCTCCCGCTCCCGGGCGCGGGTCTCCGCGATGACGTCCGCGACGACCTTCTTCTCGACGAACTGGCCCAGCGTGATCATCGACCGGGACGCGGGGAAGAGCACGTCCAGCGAGACCGGCGCGATCGCCGCGTCGGGGTCCCGGAGGCTGTCCACCAGGAACGTCGGGCTGGTCCGCGCGGCCACCGCCGCGTCGTCCAGCTCGGCCACCTTGAGCTGCTCCGGCGTGATCAGCCGGCGGAAGCGCCGGTTGTCGACGTTGAGCGCCGCCATGCACGCCACGAACGACCGCGACATCCGCGGGTCGCCGGTCGCCTTGACCAGCACGATCTGGGTGGTGCAGGAGCTGAGCGCCTCGTCGACGCGCAGCAACGCGTCCAGGGCGAGCACCTGCCGCCCGGCGGCGGTGTCGGTGTCCACCTGGTACGGCAGTCGCAGCGCGTCGATCAGGGCGGTGTCGACCTCGCTGAACGCGGTCAGGATCTGGTCCGGCCTGGCCCGGCCGGCGAGCGTGGCGGTGCGGACGTCGTCCAGCTTGCGTACCCCGTCGAGGCTCTCGCGGACCGTCGT
>NZ_JAGPXV010001024.1:0-1147 GCF_018070405.1 Micromonospora sp. D75 | reverse complement strand
CCAGCTCGGACCGCGCCTCGTCCAGGTCGGCGAACCGGCGGCGGCGGAACCGCTGGCCGGACTTGACGATCTCCTGCATGCGCTTCTCGAGCTTGGCCAGGTCGTCCGGCTGGAACGGCTTGTCGACGCCGAAGTCGTAGTAGAAGCCGTTCTCGATCGGCGGGCCGATGCCGAGCTTCGCCTCCGGGAAGACGTCCTGCACCGCCTGGGCCAGCACGTGCGCGGTGGAGTGGCGCAGCACGTTCAGCCCGTCCGGGCTGTCCAGCGCGACCGGCTCGACCGCGACCTCCTCGGCCGGACGCCAGTCCAGGTCGCGCAGCTGGCCCTGCGGATCGCGGACCACCACGATCGCCTTCGGCCCGCTCATCGGCAGGCCGGCCGCGGCCACCGCGTCGGCCGCCGTGGTCCCGGCGGCGACGACGACGGGGTCGGCCACGACGGGGGTACGGGGTGCGGACACGGTGACTCCTAGTCGTCGACGGTACGGATCGGCCGGTGACCGGCCCCTGCGATGCTATCGGTCGCCCCGAGGCGTGCCGTCGCCGACGCCGCTGCCCGCCGGCAACGAGTTCGGCCCGCGTTGAACCTTTTCGCCCCGCCGCCCGAACTACCAGGTGGGGCCGGAGCCGGACCGGCCCGGTCGAGACGGATGGGGGGCCACGATGAGGATGATTCGTCAGGGCCGGTGGGCGGCGGCGCTGCTGGCCGCCGCGCTCGCCGGAGCGGTGAGCTGGCCGGGCGCGGCGAGCGCGGCCGGGGTCACGGTCACGACCTCACCCGCCGAGGTACGCCAGGGCGACGCGATCCAGCTGTCTGTGGTGGTGCCGGCGGACCGCCCCGGCACCCGCACCACGAAGATCGAACTGACCATGCCCCCGGACGCCCCGATCGGCGAGGTGTACCCGCTGTCGGTGCCGGACTGGGCTCCGACCATCACCACCCGCACCCTGGACCAGCCGGTCCCCGGCATGCACGCGGCCGAACTGAACCAGGTGACCCACTCGGTGATCTGGCTGCGGGTGCCCGGCACCGGCGCCGGAGCGGCCCGGCTGCCGCTCGGCATGGGTCCGATGCCCGCCACCGACCGGCTCACGTTCACAGTGACCCAGACGTACGCCGACGGCACCGTCGTGCAGTGGGCCGACCC
>NZ_JAGPXV010001023.1:0-1149 GCF_018070405.1 Micromonospora sp. D75 | reverse complement strand
GCGTCCCCTCGTCATCGACGAGGAGGAGTCGCCGTGAGCACGCTCGTTTCCGCACCGACCCGGCCGTCGGCCCGCACCGCCGGACGGCTCACCGAATGGCGGCCGGAGGACCCGGCGTTCTGGGCCGCCGGGGGCGCCCGGGTCGCCCGGCGCAACCTGTACGTCTCGATCTTCGCCGAGCACGTCGGCTTCTCCGTGTGGAGCCTCTGGTCGGTGACCGTGTTGTTCCTGGGTCCCGAGTACGGCATCGACCCGGCCGGGAAGTTCCTGCTCACCGCCGTACCGGCCGCGCTGGGGGCGGTGCTGCGGCTGCCGTATACGCTGGCGGTGGCCCGCTTCGGCGGCCGGAACTGGACCATCGTGAGCGCGTTGCTGCTGCTCGTGCCGGCGGTGCCGATGGCGGTGCTGATCGAGCCCGGGGTGTCGTACGCCACGCTGATGGTGCTGGCCTGCCTGTCCGGCGTCGGCGGCGGCAACTTCGCCTCCTCGATGGCGAACATCAACCTGTTCTTCCCGGAGCGGCTCAAGGGCCGGGCGCTGGGGCTCAACGCCGGTGGCGGCAACCTGGGCGTACCTGCCGTGCAACTGGTGGGGCTGGCGGTGCTGGCGACGACCGGCGCCGCGTACCCCCGGCTGGTGCCGGCGGTCTACCTGCCGCTGATCGTGCTGGCCGCGCTGGCCGCGGCCCGCTGGCTGGACAACGTTCCGGGGGCGCGCAACGAGCCGGGCGCGCTGCGCGCGGCGGCCCGCGACCCGCACACCTGGGTGATGTCGCTGCTCTACGTGGGCACGTTCGGCTCGTTCATCGGCTTCGGGTTCGCCTTCGGCCAGGTGCTCCAACTCCAGTTCCACGAGCGGTTCCCGACGCCCGTCGACGCCGCCTGGCTGACCTTTCTCGGGCCGCTGATCGGGTCGCTCATCCGGCCGGTGGGCGGCCAGCTCGCCGACCGGCTGGGCGGGGCCCGGGTCACGTTCTGGAACTTCGTGGCCATGGCCGCCGGAGCCGGGCTGGTGCTGTACGCGGCCCGGGAGCGCTCGTTCCCGCTCTACCTGGCCGGGTTCCTGGCGCTGTTCGTCTTCTCCGGCATCGGCAACGGCTCGACGTACAAGATGATCCCGGCGATCTTCCGGGCCCGGGCCGTCGCGGAG
>NZ_JAGPXV010001022.1:0-1149 GCF_018070405.1 Micromonospora sp. D75 | reverse complement strand
GCCCCTCGTCGAGTTGCTGGCTCAGCTCGCCGAACTGGCTCGCGGTGAGATTCCAGACCAGGACGCCGGCGCCACCGAGGACGCCGAGCAGCAGCAGGACGGTGAGCAGCGCGGCGAGCCCGGCCGGCACCCGCAGCCGGCGCAGGCGTACCAGGACCGGATCGAGCAGCGCGGTGAGGAAGAGCGTGCCGGCCAGCGCCACCGCCAGCGGCGCGAGCAGCACCGCGATCTGCCCCAGCAGCCACAACCCGGCCGTCACCACGAGGAGACAGGCGCTCCAGGTGACAGCGGTCCGTACCGGCCAGGGCAGCCCGGCCCAGGTCTGCCGGGGGCCGGTCGTCGGTGCCGGCCGCGTCTGCTCGGATCCATCAGCGTCCACGTCGCCTCCTCGATCGTGGCCGTTGGTACCCGACGCACGTCGATCCGACACCCGGACGGGAATCGCCCACCCGGTGTTTGTGCCCCCAGCCCCAGGGAAGGCTTCCAACGTATCGAAGGGAGATCCGACATGAGCGACTTCATGGACAAGGCCAAGGACTTCGCCGACAAGCATGACAAGCAGGTCGACCAGGGCATCGAGAAGGCGGGTGACGCGACCGACAAGCGCACCGGCGGCAAGTACGACGCCCAGATCGACAAGGGCGTCGACATGGCGCAGCAGCGGACCGGCGAGGGTGACACCGGGCGCTGACCCCGTACACCCGCACCGGCGCCGGACACGACGGCGGCCACGCCCCCTCAGGGAGCGTGGCCGCCGTGGCGTCGGGGTCAGGAGCTGTAGCCGCGTCCGGCGATCCAGTTGGCCAGCTCGGTCACGTCCATCCAGTACGTCGGCGTGTCCGGCCGGGCCGGGTCGGCGATGAGGACGGTGTCGGCGTCGCCCTCGTACCGCACCACGGTCAGGTAGTGGCCGGGGTAGTTGTGCTCCACCCCGTCGATGTCCCGGGCGCCGCCCAGGATGTTCGCCACCACCGGCCGGTCGTCGTCCACGGCGGTCCGGATGTCCGCGCGCAGGCGGGCCACCTGCTCCGGGGTGGCCACGTCGTCGCGGATCTCGGTGGTCCGGTACTTGCCGCCGGTGTACTCGTTGAGCACCCGGGTGATGTCGATGGCGGAGTCGGTGCCGTTCTGGGTGGTGCCCAGCTTCGC
>NZ_JAGPXV010001021.1:0-1154 GCF_018070405.1 Micromonospora sp. D75 | reverse complement strand
CCTTCGTCCTCCGCCGTGGCCGGCGCGAACTCGTTTCCCGCCGTGCCGTGCCAGCGGGTCGATGCCGGTGCCCGACCCCGGTCGCCGGCGCGCAGCCGCAGCGGCGTCAGGCCCGGCGCAGCGTCCGCAGTGTGCCGGCCCAGGCGACCACCTCGTCGAGCATGGTGCCGAGGGCCTGCTCGTGGTGCGCGGCCGGCCGGAAGTCGCGGAAGTTGACGAAGTCGGTCGTCAGAGAGAGCGCGACCTGGGAGCGGACGTCGGCGACGCCGAGCTGCCCCAGCACCAGCCGCAGGTGCTCCGCCGCCCGGGTGCCGCCGTGCACGCCGTAGCTGACGAGGCCGGCGGCGGCGTGCTGCCACTCCTGGTAGAGGAAGTCGAGGGAATCCTTCAGCGCGCCCGGGATGGAGTGGTTGTACTCCGGCGTGACGAAGACGAAGCCGTCGAACCCGGCCACGGTCGCCGCCCAGCGGCGTACGGCCGGGCGTCGCGACGGCGCCATCGACGGCGGCAGCACCTCGTCGAAGTGTGGCAGGGCGTAGTCGGCGATGTCGACCAGTTCGACAGTGGCGTCGCCCCGCTTGGCGGCGACGTCGCGCACCCAGCGGGCCACGGCGTCGGCCTTGCGGCCGGGTCGCGTGCTGCCGACGATGACACCGATCCTGACCATGCTGCTCTCCTCTAGGCGATGGGGACGGGGCGCGCGGGAGCCGACGTGCCGGTCAGGTCACGAGCCAGCTCCACCGCGCCGTGCAGGGACGACAGCCCGCCGAGGGCGGCGGGACGCACCGGTGGCGCCGGGCGCCCGGGCCGGCCGGCGCGACGTGCCCGTTGCGCGACGAGCGGCACGAAGCCGGGCAGGCCGGCGGCGAACCCGCCACCCACGATCGCCAGCGCCGGATCGAGGATCTCGCCGAGGCTCACCACCGCCGCCGCCAGCGCCCGGCAGCTCTCCTCGACCGCAGCCACCGCCCAGGGCTCGCGCCCGTCGAGTCCGGCCCGTAGGTCGTCGAAGCCCACCTCGCCGCCCCGGCGGGCGGCGGCGCGGCGCAGGGTGGCGGGGCCGGACGCGACGGACTGGAGGCAGCCGTGCCGGTCGCAGTCGCAGCGCTCACCGTCGAGGGCGACGACCATGTGGCCGATCTCGGCGGAGGACC
>NZ_JAGPXV010001020.1:0-1155 GCF_018070405.1 Micromonospora sp. D75 | reverse complement strand
CGCGTACCGCATCGCGGTGACCGCGCGCGGCCACCAGCAGGCCGCCGGTGCGGCTCATCGCGTCGACCGCGAGGACGATCGTGCCGTCGGGGAGGACTGCGTGGGCGGACAGGAGGTCGGCGGTGGTGTCGCCGAGCGTCAGCCGCAGCGACGAGGCAGCGCTCAGCACGCACCGGGCGGCGACGGCGTCGCGGGGCGTGGAGGTGACCGGAGACGGCCCGGCGGCGACCGGGGTGACGCCGGTCGACGGGGCCGGGCGCCCGGCGGGGTGCAACGCCATGTCTGTCTCCTCGGCCGGAAGGGGTGAAGTCGGCCCAGGTCAGACGGTAGTAGGTAAGCCTTACCTGTGCAACGGCGGGTCGGGTGCCGGAGACGCATACGGGTCACGACGGTGACCGTCGTGACCCGTACGGGCGTGGGTGTCCGCTTTGTCAGGCGGGCTGGTAGGTCAGGCAGTCGCTGACGGTGGCGCCGGGGCCCACCGTGATCGACTCGGCCGTGCAGGCGAGGTTGGTGTTGAACACGCACTCGGCCCGCGCGCACGCGCCCACCGCGCCGGTGACCTCCGCGATCCCGCCGCTCAGCGACGACTCGACGAACGTCGCGCAGGACGCCGCGTCGGCGCTCGCCGCCACGGTGATCGCGGGCGCGTGACAACCGTTGTCGTTGAAACTGCACGCCGTGGCGGCGCACTCACGTACCGGCGGAGACTGCAACAGCGTCTTCATGGTGCCTCCAAGTCATGCGGGCCGGCGGTGCGACGGCCGGCCTCGTGGTGCTCGAATGCCATTCGGTATTAGCCCTGCGAGCGGGGCTTCAAACCTGTCCGCCCGAAGTGAGGATCATGCTCACCATAGCAGCGGAATGCGGCGTCGGCGGCGGTAAACCGTCGATCCCGCGCGAACTCCCGGGCGGGCGAAGATGAGGCTTACCTTTGTAAGGAAAGCCTTTGTTTGCCGGTGCGAGGTGGGCGTGCGCTGGCCCCGTCCGCGCTGGTCCGAGCGCAGGGTGCGGTCCGGCGAACGGCCTGGAGCGCGCCGAGGGTCATGCGCCGGATCGGGGAGGTGAATTGATGTGCGGAAATCGGCGCTCCGGAGCCGGGAATTGGTTTCGCCGCCCGGGGCGGAAATCGAATTTCCGCAGCGCCGGTTCCGT
>NZ_JAGPXV010001019.1:0-1163 GCF_018070405.1 Micromonospora sp. D75 | reverse complement strand
GTGCTCCCAGCTCCGCGAGGTCATCCAGAGCCCGTGGATGAGCACGATCGTGTCGACCCGTCCCGTCGGTGCGCTCATGTCCGCCTCCCCGTTTCGCCGCTGGACGGCCCGCGCGTACCCGGACTGGGCGCCGGCAATCCTGCCTGACCGGCCGGACAGGAATTGACGGCTGACCCGGATGATCAGCGTCCTGAGTCGACTGTCAGGATGACGACATGACGGTCAGACTTGCCGACAGGGTTGCCCTGGTGACGGGCGGGAGCCGGGGTATCGGCGCCGCCGTCGCGCGCCGGCTGGCCGAGGACGGCATCCACGTCGCGTTCACCTACCGCACCGCGCAGGCCAGCGCGAAGTCCGTGGTGGCCGAGATCGAGGCGTACGGGCGGACCGGCCTGGCGATCAACGCGGACAGCGCCGACGCGACGGCCGTGATCGGCGCCGTGGACCGGACCGTCGCCGAGTTGGGGCGGCTGGACATCCTGGTCAACAACGCCGGCGTGTTCGCGGGTGGGCCGATCGAGTCGGTCAGCCTCGACGCCCTGGACCGGGCGATCGCGGTGAACGTGCGCGGGGTCTACCTCGCCACCCAGGCGGCGGTACGCCACATGGGCGCGGGCGGGCGGATCGTCAACATCGGCAGCAGCTTCGCCAGCCGCGTCCCGGCCCCGGGGGTGAGCGCGTACGCGATGACCAAGAGCGCCGTGAACGGGCTGACCCGGGCGCTCGCCCGCGAACTCGGTCCGCGTGGGATCACCGTCAACCTGATCCTGCCCGGCTCGACCGACACCGACATGAACCCGGCGGACAGCGCGGGCGCGGACGGGCAGCGGTCGCACATCGCCCTCGGCCGGTACGCGACCCCGGACGACGTGGCGGCGACTGTCAGTCACCTGGTGGGCCCCGGCGGACGGCACGTCACCGGCGCGTCGATCGCGATCGACGGCGGCGCGACGGCCTGATCGGCCCCAGAGCGTCCGGCGTCGGCGGCGTGACCGCCTGACAAATGTCACGGCCGGAAGGTGACTGCCGCTCCGGGGAACCGGACACCGCACGCCGGAGCATCGGGACATGACCGATTCCGCACCGGCCGTGGACCTGGCCGGACTCACCAAGACCTTCGGCCCGGTGACCGCCGTCGACGGGCTCGACCTGCGGATCGCCCC
>NZ_JAGPXV010001018.1:0-1164 GCF_018070405.1 Micromonospora sp. D75 | reverse complement strand
GGCCTGGGACTGGTCGCCGCCGCCACGTTCGCCGCCGGTTCGCTGGGGGTCCGGCTCGGGCTGGTCCGCGGCGGCCTGGCCGTGGTGGCCGTGATCAGCCTGGTCTACGGCCTGACCGTGGCCGGCAAGCGGATCTCGCCGGTCTGGGGCCGGACCCTGGACATCGTCGAGATCCTGCTGATCATCGCGCTGGTGCCGCTCGCCGTGTGGGTGTGCGGCATGTACGGCTGGATCGTCAACCTTCGACCGTGACGGTCCCCATCGCGGTGCCGACCGGCGCGGTGGCGTAGACGCCGGGACCGTGCTGGCCGTCCAGCGGGCGGGCCGGCACACCCGCGCGCCCGGCCATGTCCCGGACCGCCTTCACCAGCGCCTCGGCGTGCCCGTCCATGGCCGCCACCCGCAGCAGCGGCGGAACCCGCCGGCCGCCCGGGAGCACCACGGCGGCGACCGTGTGCGACGGCGCCGAGGTGGCGGTGACCGCGTCCACGAGCGCGCCGAGCGAGCCGTTGGGGCGTACCCGCAGGGCCAGGCAGCGCTGCGTCCAGCCGCCCCCGCGCACGCTGGTCCACGTCTCCACCGGCGCCTCCGGCGCCAGGTCGAGCCCGGCGCCGGACACCACCGCCGCGTGCAGCTCGTCCCGCCCGAGCACGCGGTGGCCGAGACCGGCGGCGTTGAGCGCCTTGCCGAGCCGGCCCACCCCGGCCGCCACCGTCCGGTGCACGCCGCGCAGGCCGCCGCCCCGGCTCACCGTTTCGGCCCGCGCGTCGGCCACCGACAGTCGCAGCGCCACCCACACGGTCCGATACGCCGACGGCGGCGCGCCGGGGGCCGGGTACCAGACCAGCGTGTGCGAGACGACCTGGGTCTGGGTGACCGGGCCGGAGAAGTCGGCGAGCACGGCGAGCGCGCGGTCCACCACGGCGGCCTCGATCGAGCCCGCGGGCGCGCCGGGCCGGCCGGTGAGCGCCAGCGCGGCGAACCAGCCCCGGTCGTCCTGCCCGATGCCGAGGCGGGTGCCGCGCTCGGTCAGCTCCACCACTGTCAGTTCCGGGGCGAGCGCGGCCAGCCGGGGGTCGCCGCCCGGCGTCGCGCCCCGGGCCCGGTCGCGGCGGCGGCGCAGCCGGCGGCGGAGCATCAGGTCCTCGTACCACCATCGGCCGC
>NZ_JAGPXV010000102.1:0-12661 GCF_018070405.1 Micromonospora sp. D75 | reverse complement strand
CCGCCGGAGCAGGGCGCCTGGCTCGGCACCTGGGTCAAGCCGCAGTACCACACCGCCACCGGGCGGGCCGCCGCGTTCGACGAGTTCAACCGGGCCGCCGGCGGCACGCTCGCCATCGCGCACATGTTCCACGAGTGGAACGAGCCGTTCCCGGGCGCCAGCGAGCGGGCGTTCCAGGCCCGGGGCAGGCTCCAGATGATCTCCTGGCAGGGCACCGACACCCGCTCCACGGTCAGCGGCATCTACGACACGCTGATCCGGGAACGCGCGCGCGACGTCAAGGAGTTCGGCGTTCCGGTGCTGCTGCGCTACCGGTGGGAGATGGACCGGCCGAACCTGGCCGCGAGCATGCACTCGCCGGAGGACTACGTCGCCGCGTGGAAGCACGTCCGCGGCATCTTCACGGAGATGGGCGTCACCAACGCGGCCTGGGTGTGGTGCCCGCACGCGGACGGCTTCGCCGAGCCGCAGCGCCGGGCCGCCGCCTACTACCCCGGCGACGACCAGGTCGACTGGCTCTGCGCCGACGTCTATCCCAGCCCGGAGTGGAACAGCTTCTCCAATCGCATGGACCACTTCATGGCGTTCGCCAAGAAGCACCCGCGGCCGGTCGTCATCGGCGAGTTCGGCCTGACCCAGGACGGGCGTCCGGGGCAGCGGGCCGACTGGATGCGCGAGGTCGGGCCGTACCTGAAGAAGCACCCGCAGATCAAGGCGGCGGTCTACTTCGCGGCGAAGCAGACGCAGAAGCCGATTTACGACAGCACGTTCGGCGACGACCCGGAAAGCGAGAAGGTCTTCCGGGAGATGGCGACGGATCCGTACTTCCAGCCGCCGATGCCCGACCTGAGCGTCCCCTCAGGGACACCCTCCGTGTCCGGCGAGTGATAGTCGCTCGTCTTTTCGTGCGACCCGGGCCGTTTCCTCGGCCAAAAAGGCCGATCCCGGGTGGACGCGCGACCGGCGAATGCGAGAAGGTATTGCTCTCACGTCTGCGGTCGGTCGAGTGACGCCCCGCCTCAAGTCGGCACCGGCCACGATCGCAGCGCCTCCGACGTATTCCCCCCGGAGTAGCCTGTGGCTTCCTCGATCCTGAGACACCGCTCGGTGTCCGCCTTCGGCGCTGCCGTACTCGGCATCGCCACCCTGTTCACACCGGTGCCGGCGCTCGCCGCGCCGACCACCGCGCCCGCGCCCGACCACAGCACGATGGTCGGCGAGGTGCCGTCGGACAAGACGCCGAACATCAACGACGGCAACGTGGTGGCCATCCACGACGCCGGCAGCAAGGTGATCGTCGGCGGCTCGTTCACCAACGCGCAGAACCGGGGTTCCTCACCCACTCCGGTCGACCGGCGCGGGCTGCTCGCCTTCGACAAGGCCACCGGCAAGATCGACAATGCGTTCGCGCCGGTGCTGGACAACGACGTCACCGCCATCATCGCCGGCCCGACCCCGGGCACCGTCTACGTGGCCGGCAAGTTCAACAAGGTCGGCGACAAGAACTTCCGCAAGCTGGCGCTGCTGAACGTCGCCGACGGCACCCCCGTCGAAGGGTTCAAGGGCCCGGCGTTCAACGGCACCGTCAGCGACATCGCGCTCGTCGACGGCCACCTGCTCGTCGGCGGCATCTTCACCACCGTCACCGCGACGACCAACCGCAACGGGCTGGCCTCGCTGAACCCGACCACCGGCGCGGTGGACGACTACCTCACCGTGGCGCTGACCGAGAACCACAACTGGACCCCGACCAACAACGGGGCCTCGGCCGGTGTCGGCGTGGAGAAGTTCACCGTCTCGCCGGACGGCAAGCACCTCGTGGTCATCGGCAACTTCAAGAAGGCCGACGGCGTCGTGCACGACCAGATCGTGCGGATCAACCTCGGTGAGAACTCCGCGACCATCGCCGACTGGAACACCGACAGCTACGCCGCGGCCTGCAAGTACACCGCGTTCGACTCGTGGGTGCGCGACGTCCAGTTCTCCCCGGACAGCAAGTACTTCGTGGTCGTCACCACCGGCGCGTCCTACCCCGGCACGCTCTGTGACTCCGCGGCCCGCTGGGAGACCGACGCCACCGGCGCCGGCCAGAAGCCGACCTGGACGAACTTCAGCGGCGGCGACACCTTCCTCTCCGTCGGCATCAGCGAGAAGGCCATCTACGTCGGCGGCCACTTCCGCTGGTCGAACAACCCCCTCGCCCGGGACAAGGCCGGACCGGGCGCGGTGCCGCGTGCCAGCATCGCCGCCCTCGACCCGGTCAGCGGCCTGCCGCTGTCCTGGAACCCGGGCCGCCACCCGCGCGGCTACGGCGTCACCGAGATGCTGGTGACCCCGGAGGGGCTCTGGCTGGGCAGCGACCAGGAGTACATCGGCGACTTCGACTACCAGCGCAAGCGGCTCGCGTTCTTCCCGCTCGCCGGTGGCAACGCCCCGCACTCGACCAGCACCAAGGGCCTGCCGGGCAACGTCTACCAGGCCGGTCGCGCGGCGCAGACCGAGGTGCTCTACCGGGTCAACGCCGGCGGTCCGGCCATCCCGGCCACCGACGGCGGGCCGGACTGGGCCGCCGACAGCGAGGCCTCGCCGAGCCCGTACCACAACACCGGCAACAGCGTGACCACGTACCCGACGAACGCCACGTTCGACGCCACCGTGCCGGCGAGCACGCCGGCCACGCTGTTCAACTCGGAGCGGTGGGACGAGTCGACCGCGCCGGACATGCAGTGGGACTTCCCGGTTCCGGCCGGCACGCCGGTGCAGGTGCGCCTCTACCTGGCGAACCGCTACGCCGGTACCGCCACCGCCGGCAAGCGCAAGTTCAACGTCAGCATCGACGGCGTCGTCAAGCTGAGCAACTTCGACCCGATCACGGCGATCGGCGCAACCAACCGGGGCACCATGCGGGCGTTCCCGGTCACCAGTGACGGCAACATCGACATCGACTTCGGTCGCGTCCTGGAGAACCCGCTGGTGCAGGCCATCGAGATCGTCAAGCTGCCGCCGGTGCCGCCGTCCACCACGGTGGACAGCATCACCAAGCGGACGTACGACGGCGCGTCCTCGGTCGGCAACGCGATGTCGGTGCCGAACGGCGACAACACCGGCTGGTCGAACATCAAGGGCGCGTTCTGGGTCGGCGGTGACCTGTTCTACGGCGTCGGCGGCGACCTCTACAAGCGCTCGTTCGACGGCACCGAGTTCGGCACCGCGAAGAAGCTGGACCCGTACCACGACGCGAAGTGGGACCTGGTCGTCACCGGCTCCGCGCCGGAGGGCTCCACCTACGCCGGCATGACCGGCAACTTCTCCGCCGAACTGCCGAACGTGACCGCGATGTTCTACTCCAAGGGCCGGGTCTACTACTCGCTGGCCGGTCAGAGCACGCTGTTCTGGCGCGGGTTCGCGCCGGACACCGGCACCGTCGGCGCCGAGCGCAACACGGTCACCGGCACCACCGGCTTCGCCGACGCGGGCGGCCTGTTCCTGGACGGCGACACGCTCTACGTCGTCTCCCGGAGCACCGGCAACCTCGCCTCGATGGCGTGGTCGGGCGGCGTGCCGACCGGTACCGCCACGGTGCGCAGCGGTCCGAGCGTCGACGACGTGGACTGGCGCGGCACCTCGGTCTTCGTCGGCCCCTGACGGGCGGCACGACCGAAACAGAACACACACGACGATGGCCCGGCCGGTATCGGCCGGGCCATCGCCCTTCTCCGGCGCCCGTCGCGCCGGCCCGGTTCAGCTCCGGGTCGGCGCGTGCTGCCCCGCCCAGACCCGCATCAGATCCCGTACCGAGATCACTCCAGCCACCTCACGCCCGTCGAGCACGACCAGGTGCCGGAAACCGCCCCGGGCCATCGCCGCGGCGGCCTCCTCGACCGTCCAGTCCGGGCCGGCGTAGACGACGTCCCAGGTCAGGTGCGCGCCGGTGCGCTCGACATCCGGGTCGAGCCCGGCACCGATCGCCTTCAGCACGTCGCGTTCGGTCATGATCCCGACCCCTTCGGAGTCCGGGTCGATCACGACCGCCGACCCGACACCGCGGGCCGACATCATCCGGGCCGCCTGCCGGAGCGTGTGCTCCGGCCCGACCACGAGTACCTCGCTGGACATCGCTTCGCGTACCTGCATCACACATCACCCCTGTGGGACGGCGACTGAGTACGGACATGGTGGGCCCTCTATGCGTACCGGGACAAGGACGGGCATCGCCGGAGGCGGCGCGGATGGCTACTGTCGGAGGGTGCCCACCGAGCCCCTGCGCTGCGCCGGCGCGCTGATCGTCGACGACGACGGCCGCATCTTCATCCAACGCCGATCCCCCGACCGACGCCTCTTCCCGAACTGCTGGGACATCGTCGGCGGCCACCTCGAACCGGGCGAGGAGATCGACGACGCGCTGCGCCGGGAGGTCACCGAGGAGACCGGCTGGTCCGTGTCGCACGTGCTCGGCCTGGTCGGCGAATACCGTTACACCGCCGACGACGGGCTGACCCGGGTGGAGACCGACTTCCTGGTCCGGGTGGACGGCGATCTGAGCCGCCCTCGGCTGGAGGCCGGCAAGCACACCGAGTTCCGCTGGCTGGCGGAGTCGGACGTCGACCTGCTCGACGAGCACCGGGACGTCAACGACGGGCTGATCCGGCGGATCGCCGAGGACGGCTTCGCCGCGCTGCGTTCGATCGGGCTGACGGGCTGAACCACTGCCGGTCGGCGCCCGGCGATATCCTCGCCGGGTGGAATCGGGTCGAGAAGAGGAGCGTGTCGGCATGATCGGGATGGTGCTCGCCGCGGGAGCGGGGCGCCGGCTGCGGCCGTACACCGACACCCTGCCCAAGGCCCTGGTGCCGGTCGACGGGGAGACCACCATCCTCGACATCGCGCTGCGCAACCTCGCCGAGGTGGGGCTGAACGAGGTCGTGATCGTGGTCGGCTACGCGGCCGACGCGGTGCGGCAGCGGCAGGCCGCCCTGGAGGAGAAGTACGGCGTCACGCTCACCCTGGTCCACAACGACAAGGCCGAGGAGTGGAACAACGCGTACTCGCTCTGGCTGGCGCGCGAGTACTTCTCCCGGGGCGTGTTGCTCGTCAACGGCGACACCGTGCACCCGGTGAGCGTGGAGAAGACGCTGCTGGCCGAGCGCGGGCCGGGCATCCTGCTCGCCGTGGACACGCTCAAGCCGCTGGCCGAGGAGGAGATGAAGACCACCTTCGACGCCGCCGGCCAGCTCACCCGCATCACCAAGCTGATGGACCCGGGCGAGGCGTACGGCGAGTACATCGGCGCGACGCTGATCGAGCCGCAGGTGGCCGAGCCGCTCGCGGACGCGCTGGAGGCGACCTGGCAGCGCGACCCGAACCTCTACTACGAGGACGGCTACCAGGAGTTCGCCGAGCGCGGCGGCGAGGTGCGGGCGGCCCCGATCGGTGACGTCTCCTGGGTCGAGGTCGACAACCACGCCGATCTGGCCCGGGCGCGGGAGATCGCGTGCCGCTACTAGCCCGCAGCGTCCTCACCCCGCTGCACATCGACGTGCGGCGGGGCGCGGTGGCCGACCTGGCGGCGATCCTCTCCGACGGGCGGATCTCCGCCGGTGGCGACGTCGCCGTGGTGGTCGGGCCGGGGCAGGGCGAACGGATCGCCGAGCTGATCCGGCCGTCGTTGCGCTCGGCCGACGTGTTCACCGTGGCCGGGGGGACGCTGGACGCCGCCGACGACCTGGGGACGAAGCTGCGCGCCCGGTCGTACGACGCGGTGGTCGGCATCGGCGGCGGCAAGACGATCGACGTGGCCAAGTACGCGGCGACCCGGCGCGGTCTGCCGATGGTGTCGGTGGCGACGAGCCTCGCCAACGACGGCATCGCCTCCCCGGTGGCGAGCCTGATCACCGAGGGCCTGAAGGGGTCCTACGGCGTGCACATCCCGATCGCGGTGATCGTGGACCTGGACTTCGTGGAGGCCGGGCCGGAGCGGCACAACCGGGCCGGCATCGGCGACGTGGTCAGCAACATCAGCGCGCTGGCGGACTGGGAACTGGCCCGGCGGGTCCGCGGTGAGCGGGTCGACGGGCTGGCCGCCTCGCTGTCGCGCGCGGGCGCCGAGGCGGTGCTCAACCACCCGGGTGACATGAACGACGACGGCTTCGTCACGGTGCTCGCCGACGCGCTGATCTCCAGTGGCCTGGCGATGGCGATCGAGGGCACCAGCCGGCCGTGCAGCGGCGGCTGCCACGAGATCATGCACGCGATCGACGCGCTCTTCCCCGGCACCGCCTCGCACGGCGAGCTGGCCGGGCTCGGCGCGCTGTTCTGCACGTACCTGCGCGGCGACGAGCGCCGGTTCGCCGAGATGACGGCCTGCCTGACCCGGCACGGGCTGCCCCGGCTGCCCGCCGAGGTGGGGCTGACCGACGACCAGTTCGTGGAGGCGGTGCAGTTCGCGCCGGCCACCCGGCCGGACCGTTACACCATCCTCGAACACCTCGCGATGTCCGCTACCGAGACGCGGGAGCGGCTGGCAGACTACGCCGGTGCCCTCCGCGACCACATTGGCTGAGCCCCGTCCCACAGTCGCCGACTTCCACCGGGTCAACCGGGGAGGCGGCTTGTTCAGCGAGTCGATCAGTCAGTGGATCGGGGCGGCCTTCGCGCTTGCCGCCCAGCGCCTGGGGTTGCGCCCGACCGCGCTGACGCTGGCCAACCTGGTGCTGGGGCTGGCCGCCTCGGTCACCGTGGTGGCGCTCGCCGACGACGTGGCCGCCGGCACCGTTGCGGCCTGGGCGGTCGGGCTGTTCGCGCTGGTCGCGTGGCAGGTCGCGTACGCGCTGGACTGCGCCGACGGGCAGCTCGCCCGGGTGACCGGGCAGGGCAGCGCGGCTGGCGCCCGGATCGACGTGCTCTGCGACGTGGCCGCCCAGATCGCGCTGGTCGCGGCCATCGGCGCGACGGCGGTGGCGCAGCGCCCGTCCACGCCGGTCTGGCTGGTGGCGGTGTTCGCGGGCACCTGGATGGTCAACCTGGTGACGTCGGTGATGCAGTCCGGGCCGAACGCGGCGAGCATGGTCACCTCGACCTCGCTCCCGGTACGCCTGGTGAAGCTGGTCCGCGACTACGGCGCGGTGATCTTCGTGGCCGGTCTGGTGCTGGCCTTCGCGCCCGCGCTGGCGTTCTGGGTGATGGTCGCGTTCACGATCGTCAACGGCGGCTTCCTGCTGGCGAGCATCGCCTTCTCCGCCCGCGCCTCCCTGCGGTAAGGAAGGGCCCCTTCTTAACGCCTCGTGCATAAGAAGGGGCCCTTCCTAACACCCGGGCTCAGCACACCTGGGCTCAGCGCGCGGGGCGGCCTCCGGGGGCGGCCAGGTCGGCGTAGATGTCGATCAGGCGCTTGGTGATCACGTCGGGGTGGAACGTGCGCTCGTACCGGCTCCGGGCCGCCGGAGCCAGCGCTGTCGCCTCGGCGGCGGCCAGCGGCAGCGCGGCGGCCAGCGCGTCCGCCTCCGGCGCCACCACCCAACCCGCCTCGCCGCGCTGCACCCCGACCGGCAACGCGACCAGCCCGTCGCCGGGCGCGGCGGTGGCCACCTCGGCCGGGCCGGTGCCGGCGGGCTCGCGCGGGCCGTCCGCGCCCACCAGGTACGGGATGCCGCCCAGCGCGGTGCCGAGCACCGGCCGCCCGGACGCCAGCGCCTCGATGATCACGGTGGGCAGCACGTCGTGCCAGGTGGAGGTGGCCAGCACCACGGAGCTGTCGGCCAGCGCCGCGCGTACCCCGGAGCGGTCGAGCTGGCCCAGGTAGAGCACGTCGGGCCGCTCCGCGGCGGCCGCCTCGGCGAGCGGGCGCAGCTCGCCGTCACCGGCGATACGCAGCGGGCCGAGCGCACCCACCGGATGCCGCCGCCACGCGGCGAGCAGCAGGTCCAGCCCCTTCTCCGGGCTGAGCCGCCCCATGAAGAGGAAGCCGTTCCCGACCGGCGCCGGTGTGCCCGGGTCGGGTACCGCGTTCGGCTTGACCACGATCCGCTCTTCCGGAATGCCGTAGTCGCGCAGATGATCAGCCACAGCCGTGGTGAGCGCGATGTACCGGTCCACCGACTTCCAGGTCGGGCGGTGCACGGCGAGCGTGGTCGCCATCAGCGCGCTCTGCGCCCGCGAGTTGCGGTAGCAGCGGTGCACGATCGCCGGCACGCCCAGCGCCCGGCCCCGGCAGTCCTGGCAGATCACGCCGTCACGGAAGTACAGCCCGGAGGAGCAGACCTGCCGGTAGTTGTGCACGGTCTGCACCACCGGCACCCCGCGCTTGTGCGCGGTCCGCACCACCCACGGCGAGAGCAGAGGGTACGGGTTGTGCAGGTGCAGCACGTCCGGCCGGTGCTCGGTCAGCAGGCGGTCGAGGTCGTGCTGGGCCTTCGGGGCCCAGATCGGCGAGATCGGCAGCAGCGCCTTGGCCGGCTTGGACATCGACGGGATCTCGTCGGAGCTGCGCAGGAACGGCAGCACCTCCACGCCGGCGGCGGTGAGCTGGGCGATCTCCGCGTCGACGATGGTGTTCTCGCCGGAGGGCTGGGCTTCCCGGTACCGGTTGTGCGCCACCACGATTCTCACGGGAAAGAAGGCTACCGTTGTACCGTGCCCGAACTTCCGGAGGTGGAAGCGCTCGCCGGTTACCTGCGCGAGCGTGCGGTGGGCCGCCGCGTGGAGCGGTTCGAGGTCGCCGCGATCAGCGCGCTCAAGACGTACGACCCGCCGCCGAGCACTGTCGCCGGCCGTACGGTCACCGGCGCCGGCCGGTACGGCAAGTTCCTCGATGTCCGGTTCGACGAGGGCTTGCACCTGGTGGTCCACCTGGCCCGGGCAGGCTGGCTGCACTACCGGGAGGCGTTCCCGGCGGCGACCCCGCTGCGGCCCGGCAAGGGCCCGATAGCGGTGCGGGTACGCCTCGACGACGGCTCCGGCTTCGACCTGACCGAGGCGGGCACCCAGAAGAAGCTGGCCGCCTATCTGGTCACCGACCCGGCGCTGGTGCCGGGTGTGGCGAAGCTCGGGCCGGACGCGCTGGAGGCGGATCTGCCGACCTTCGCCGAGCGGCTGCGCAGTCGCCGGGGCCAGGTGAAGGGCGTGCTGACCGACCAGTCGGTGCTCGCCGGGGTGGGTAACGCGTACTCCGACGAGATCCTGCATACGGCGCGGCTCTCGCCGTTCGCGATCACCGACCGGCTCACCGACGACCAGCTCGCCGGCCTGCACGCGGCGACGCGCACGGTCCTCGGCGACGCGGTACGCCGGTCGATGGGCCAGCGGGCGGCGGAGCTGAAGGGCGAGAAGCGCTCCGGGCTCAAGGTGCACGCCCGCAAGGGCCTGCCGTGTCCGGTCTGCGGCGACACGGTGCGTGAGGTCTCGTTCGCCGATTCGAGCCTCCAGTACTGCCCCACATGTCAGACCGGCGGGAAGCCGCTGGCTGACCGAAGGTTGTCCCGTCTCGTACGGTGAGTAACCGCACCCGGCGATTACTGAGTGGAATCGACCCGGGATCACCGAAGGTCCGGGTCCGCCCCTCTACCCGAGTGGTCATCCATCGGTATAGTGGCTCGGTCCCCGGCTTCACAACTGATTCGGAGCCGGCCAGATCTCACCGAGCACCAGCGGCACGGCTTCTTCGCGGGGGCCGGTCCGGGCCGGGCCCGCGTGGGAGACTGGGACGGTGAGCGACCCGGATCCTCACGGCGAGTGAGGGTGCGGGTCATGCGGGAGGACATGGGTTGAGGTGACGACAAGCCTCCAGCGCCCGGTAACCGACAGAGGCCGGAGCAAGAGCGTGCGGCACGTCGACAGCTTTGAGATCCAGCCGCCGACTCCGCCGTCGCACAACGGCGTACCCCGGTCGGCGTGGGCCCGCGCCCGGCGCCGGGTCTCCCGGTGGCACCGGCCCTACATCCTTTTCCTGCTGCTGCTCGACTTCGGCGCGGCGGCTCTGGCCAGCTTCCTGGCCGTGCAGATCTTCGAGCAGGCCGACTCGGGCTTCCGCAACTCCCCGCAAGCCTGGTTCTACACCGTGGCGTTCGTGCTCCTGCCGCTCGGCTGGCTGCTCTTCCTCTGGGGCAACCGGGCCTACGACCGGCGCTACCTGGGGCTCGGCCCGGACGACTTCAAGCGGGTGATCCGGGCCGGCGTGGCGGTGGCGGCGGCGGTCTCGTTCATCGCCTTCGCCACGAAGACCTACTCCCTGTCCCGGTGGACGGTCGGCTTCGCGCTGCTCGGCGCGATGTTGCTGATCGTGCTCGGCCGCATGATCGCCCGGGCCGCCCTGCACGGGCTGCGCCGCCGGTTCGGGCACGCCGGGCACCGGATGGTGCTCGTCGGCACGCTGCCCGAGTGCCTGGAGGTCTACACCACTGTCACCCGGCACCCGTCGGTCGGCCTGATCCCGGTGGCCATCCACCTCACCGACGGGTACGCCGCCGCCCGCGGCCTGGAGACCCCGGTGCCGGTGTACGCGGGCCGCGACGTGCTCGCCCTGGTACGTGAGGTCGGCGGCGACACCATCGCGGTCTGCGGCTCGGCCAGCGCCGAGCCGGGCGAGCTGCGCCGCCTGGCCTGGCAGCTGGAGGGCTCCGGCGTCGACCTGGTGGTCGCGCCCCAGCTCACCGACATCGCCGGTCCCCGGGTGCACATCCGCCCGATCGAGGGCCTGCCGCTGCTGCACGTCGAGGAGCCGACCCTGTCCGGGCCGGCGCTGCTGGTCAAGAACCTGATGGACCGGGTGGCCGCCGGGCTGGGCCTGCTGATGCTGGTCCCGCTCTTCGCCGCCATCGCCCTGGCCATCCGGATCTCCGACCCCGGGCCGGTCTTCTTCCGCCAGCCCCGCGTCGGGCACGAGGGGCGGACGTTCCGGGTCTGGAAGTTCCGGACCATGTACGTCGACGCCGAGGAGCGGCTCGCCGGTCTGGTCGACCGGAACGAGACCGACGGCATGCTGTTCAAGATGAAGCAGGACCCCCGGGTCTTCCCGGTGGGCCGCTTCCTGCGGGCCACGTCGCTGGACGAGCTGCCCCAGCTGATCAACGTGCTGTGGGGCGAGATGTCGCTCGTCGGCCCGCGCCCGCTGCCCGCCGACGACGGCGACTTCCTGGGCGACGTACGCCGCCGGCTGCTGGTCCGGCCGGGCATGACCGGGCTGTGGCAGGTGTCCGGCCGCTCCGACCTGTCCTGGGACGAGGCGGTCCGGCTCGACCTCTACTACGTCGACAACTGGTCGCTGGCGTACGACCTGAGCATCCTGTGGCGGACCGTGGGCGTGGTGCTGGCCCGCAAGGGCGCGTACTAGCGCTACCGGGCCGGCACCCGGCAGGATCGCTGCGTGGGTGGCAACCTCTCCGCCGTCTTCGCCGTCGTCTCGCTCGTGACCGCGTTGGCGGCGGCGCTCTGGGCGGTGCTGCGGCTGCGTGGCCGACGGGGCATCGCCACGGCGACGCAGCGCGCCACGTACGAGGTGCTGCACACCGCCGGGCTCGCCGCCGAGCCGCTGCGCGCCGGGCTGACCGCCGCGGACGCGGCGAAGGCCGTACGCCATCTGCGGGCCCTGGTGGGCGCGGCCGGGCTGGCGCTGACGGACCGGGACACGCTGCTCGCCGTCGACGGGCAGGGCGCGCACCACGGCGATCAACTGGTCGCGGCGGCCCGGCGCGCGGTCGGCAGCGGGCGTTCCACAGTGCTGGGCGAGTCGGAGCTGCGCTGCGACCTGGTCGACTGCCCGGTCCGCGGCGCGGTGGTGGCGCCGCTGCGCGCGGACGGCCGGGTGGTCGGCGCGCTGGTGGCGGTGGCCGGCGAGCGGCCGGCCCCGGGTCTGGTGCAGGCCACGCTGGAGACCGCGCACTGGGCGGGCGACCAGCTCGCCCTGGCCGAGCTGGAGTCGTCGCGGGAGCGGCTCGCCCGGGCCGAGGTGCGCGCGTTGCGCGCCCAGATCAGCCCGCACTTCATCTACAACGCGCTGACCGCGATCGGTTCGTTCGTGCGTACCGACCCGGAGCGGGCCCGGGAGCTGATCCTGGAGTTCGCCGAGTTCACCCGCTACTCGTTCCGGGCGCACGGCGAGTTCACCACGCTCGCCGAGGAGCTGCGCTCGATCGACCGCTACCTGACCATCGAGCGGGCGCGGTTCGGCGAGCGGCTCCAGGTGCGCCTGCAGATCGCCCCCGAGGTGCTGCCGGTGACGCTGCCGTTCCTCTGCCTGCAGCCGCTCGTGGAGAACGCGGTCCGCCACGGGTTGTCCCGCAAGCCGGGCACCGGCATGGTGAGCATCGAGGCCCGGGACGCGGGCGCGGAGTGTCACATCACGGTGGAGGACGACGGGGTGGGGATGGATCCGACGACGCTGACCGCCGGGATCGCCGAGCTGTCCGGGGCGGGCAGCGACCCGGCCGACGACCCGGGGCAGCACGTCGGCCTCTCGAACGTCGACGAACGGCTCCGGTCGGTCTTCGGGGACGGGTTCGGCCTGGTCGTCGAGACCGGCCTCGGCTCGGGTACGAAGGTGAGCATGCGGGTGCCGAAGTTCCACCCCGGCGTACGGGTTTCCTCGTGACGGGGTTCCTTCGGGTGCTGGCGGTGGACGACGAGCCGCCCGCGCTGGACGAGCTGGCGTACCACCTGCGCGCCGATCCCC